>JAQVEY010000014.1 GCA_028697515.1 Bacteroidales bacterium
TGGGTCGTCAGAAGTAGTATGAGCACCTTTACGATAAGTTACAGCTTCGATCAATACGGGTCCATTTCCTGCTTTAGCATGTTCGAATGATTCTTTGACAGCTTTATACATTGCAAAAAAATCGTTTCCGTCAACCTGTATGCCTTTAATACCGTATGCATAAGATTTAATTGCAATACCATCAGAAGCTGTCTGAACTCTAAATGGAGTAGAAATTCCGTATTGATTATTCTGCACAATAAAAACAACCGGAGCTTTCCAAACTCCAGCAAAGTTTAATGCTTCGTGAAAATCGCCTTCTGAAGTTCCGCCATCACCAACAAAAGTAAACACTACCTGATCTTTTTTACGATATTTGATTTCGTATCCTATTCCAGCAGCATGAACAAGTTGCGATGCAATTGGTACGGAATATGGTAGAAAGTTTTTGGCTTTTTTGAAATTAACTCCGTCTTCGTAACCCATAAAATACAGAAATATTTCTTTTAGGCTTGCTCCTTTAGCTATATACGCTCCCATTTCACGAAAAGCTGGCACTAACCAGTCTTCGTTACGCATAATTTGCGCTACCGCACCAGAAATTGCTTCCTGACCATAGTTAGGCGGATAGGTGTAAATCCTTCCTTGTCGTTGATATGACACTATCATCTGGTCGGCAGTACGTGCAAAAAGCATATCTTTATATGCTTTCAAGACAAGTTCATCAGATATTTCAGGCATGTGTTTTTTGTTAATAATCTTGCCGTCGTTATCAATTATCTGAAACATTTTTTTATTTATCGGTTCGTATTCTTTAAACATAGTTTTCTTTATTTTAGATTATATCTAAATAACAAAAAATTGACCTTAATGTTTATTTAAATGTTAATGAAACTAAGCTAAACCATTGATTTGGCATATCGACTAGTTCTGTAATAATAATAAAAGAAGGACTAAATATCCAGACAAAAGTTATAAACAAAAAAAAGAGCAAACCTAAATCTGCTCTTTTTCAGTTCTCAAAATTAATCTTACTATTTTTCTTTTGAGTCAAGCTTAAACATGATAGGCATAACCATTTTAACATTTACATCCTTTCCATCTTTTTTTCCGGGTTTCCAGTCACCCATTGAAGAAATAACTCTTACAGCTTCAGCATCAAGTAATTCATTTACACTTTGTATAACTTCTACATTTTCAATCTTTCCCGTTTTTGTAACAACATAAGAAACGAAAACTTTTCCCTGAATACCGTTTTTCTTTGCTTGTTCGGGGTATTTTACTTCACTGATGATATAATTAACTACATCATCAAAACCATTTCCATAAACAGGCATTTCATCAACTTCTTCATAAATTTCACCTATAATTACAGCTTTCTTTATTGTATCCTCCTGCGGAATATTTGCTTTATTACTTTTCTCAATAGGGAAATTCAAGTCATCGACATCTTTACAGGAAAAGGCAAAAATAACTGCTGCAATAAGTGGCAAGACTAATAAATAAGCCAAACGCAAGTAGCGTGGCGATCGATTTTTTTTCATCATTTTCATTCGTTTTAAAGTGAGAGATTCATTAAAATTGTTGGCCAACCCAATTCTTTTACCAACAACATTTTCAAACAGGAGCATAAAATACCCTGCTGTGTCAAAGCCTTGCTCCATCACTTTTTCATCAGCTAGATATTCGTGGGTTGATTTTAAATTATCTTTTATTATCCAGAAAAAAGGGTTTATCCAAAATACTGAACAAATAATTTCGGCCAATATATTATCTATACTATGATATTGCCTTATATGAACTTTTTCATGAGATAGTATCTGTTCAAGTCCGTTCTTATCTTCAAAATGACTACGACTTAAAAATATATATTTAAAAATCGAGAATGGATTAATCTTTTCATTACTTAATATCAAAACATTATTTTTATATCTCTCTTTAATTGATCGCCGTGAAATCTTAATTACACTAACTATCGCCCATATAATACGAAATATAAAAAATGCGACTATCAAACTATAAAATATATAGCTATAATTTTGAGTAACAGGACTAGTCTGAACAATCTCACCATTAGCTGTTATTACAATCTCATCCAAAACTATTGGCATGGTTTCAATTGAGACCACTTCATTTACTGGAATTTTAATCAGCGGAAGTATAGGTGGTAAAATCAGTGACCACAATAAATAAATCCGATTTAATCGAAAATGAGTTGTATTTTTTAGGAATATGAAATAAAATAAATACAAAATTCCCGATGCGACAATCAACTGAATAAGATATATGACAAATGCGTTCATAAGCTTATATTTATTTATTCTTAAGTTCTTTTTCTATCATTCTTTTCATTTCTTCCAGTTCTTCCTTACTCAGTTTTTCAGCCCCTGCAAAGAAAGAAACAAGCTTTTTATAGGAATTGTCAAAATAATCTGTAACTAATTTTGACAAACTTCCCTCCTTATATTCTTCTTTTGAAATTAGTGGAAAATACTCATGTGTTTTACCATATGCCTTATGCGAAACAAAGCCTTTAGTTTCCAAAATCCTTACTATAGTTGAAACTGTATTGTATGCAGGTTTGGGCTCTGCCATCTCTGATATAATGTCATTTACAAAACCTTTTTCCAATTTCCAAAGAATTTGCATAATCTGCTCTTCTGCTTTTGTTAACTCTTTCATCATTTTCTAATTTGTTTATAATGCAAATATATAACTATATATTTAGTTATGCAACTATTTTATTAGTTATTTTGTTAAAATTTTGTTAAAATCACTAATAATAAGGCTTTTGGAAAGGCTATCAATTATTCGACAAATTAGTCGAAAGTATTTGTTTTATTTTATTGTTCAGCAAAATAGTCGTATTCATGCACTGAATCTCCTACTGAATATTCAATAATGTGCCCAGAAGTTTATTCAAATCTTGACCATTATTGACAAAAAAAAGCAGCCAAATCAGACTGCTTTTAATGAATTCACTATTATGTTTTAAAAATCGCCTGTGTTGGTATCTTTAATTATTGCTGAACCTTGTTGACCTTTTGGAACAACGCCATCTTTTGTAGCACCATCTTTTGCTTCCTCTTCTGCGCCATAGTCTGTTGACACAACACTAAATTCTGTTCTACGATTCAACTGATGTGCATCTTCAACTTGCTTTTTATCTATCAACTTATTTATATATTCTTCAGTTAATATATCCCCTTCTTTAAAAGCAGGATACTCTGTTGCTAACTCTTTAGTAATTGTTCTTGGTTCAGATTCACCCAATCCTTTCGCAGTTAACCTGTCTGCTTTAATCCCCTTTTCTATAAGATAATCAACACAAGATTTTGCTCTAGCCAAAGACAATTCCTGATTATAATCATCGTTACCTCTAAAGTCGGTATGAGCTCTTAATTCGATTGTAATATTTGGATTGTCAGTAAGAGTTTTTACTAAACCATCAAGAGCAACTGTAGATTCAGGACGAAGTGTTGCTTTATCATAATCGTACTCAATATTTGGTAATACAATTATTCTTGGTATTCTAGCAAGATTAATAACGACATTAATCACAGTATCATACTCAACATTAAAAGTTGTAAACTTAGCAGAATTTGAGAAATAATCTTTATTCACGATTGCTTTCACTTCGTAATTCTGATTAGGTTCAAGTTTATAAGTAAAAGATCCTGTTGATGATGATACAAGTTCTGCTACTACTCCTGCATCGTTAATAAGTGTAATTTTTGCGTCTTTAATCAAAACAATTTTTTCAAGGTCTGTTGTATCTCTTACTATTCCATTTAGTGTAACGACCAATGGTGGCAAACTAAATGAGTATAGATCGTCACTTCCTTTTCCTCCTTTACGGTTGGATGATAAATACCCTGTTTCTTCCTTTCCATTAAATATAATACCAAAATCATCAAATGATGAATTAATAGGATATCTTAAATTTTCGATAGAAGTAATTTTGCCTTTGTCGTCTTGAACTACTTTATAGATATCTAAGCCCCCCATACCTTGATGTCCGTCAGAGGCAAAATATAATGTACCATCTTCCCTTACAGTAGGAAATACTTCATCTCCCAAAGTATTAACGATAGGGCCTAGATTTACTGGTCTGCCAAAAGAATAACCAGAGCCCCCAGTTCGCTCTGCTACGTATAAATCCATTCCCCCATAACCTTCAGGAGCTTCGGCAGAAAAATATAAATATTTATCATCACTTGAAAGTGCAGGATAACCGATTTCGTAATTTTCAAACCCAGGTATTGATACAAGCAAAGCATCACCCCAAGCGTTTCCTTTTTTTGAAGTATAAAAGATTTTACAAGGCTCATCTACTTTTTTCCCGGCTTTACATCTTGTAAAAAACATATCTGTTCCTTTTAGTGAAACCGTAGAAGCTCCTTCATCGTCATCTGTATTGATACCCCCAGCTAGTGGAATTGGTTCACTCCAAGATCCTTTTCTATCTTGAGTTACTTCAAAAATATCAGTAAATTTTTGTCCAGATTTATAATTATCCCTACTGCCCATTGATCCTTCACGAGAAGAAGTAAAGTAAATTGTCCTATAATCTTTAGAAGCCCAAACAGGTGAAAAGTCTAGTTGCATTGTATTAAACTTTGATACATTGATAACTTTGTATCTTGTTGGACGACTTATCCATTTTGGAACAACAGTACATGAAGCTAAACCAGATGTGGCTCTATGATCTTGAGGAGAAACCTGTAAATATTGCTTATAGATATCAATAGCATCTTCATATCTACCGTTCATTCTTAAAGCATCGGCATAAAACAATAAAACGTCAGGCTTTATAACACCTTTTACATAATTTTGAACGGCAACGCCAAAATACATTTCTGCTTTATCAAAATCGCCTAGAATTTTATAACAAAAACCCAATTTATAATTAACCTGAGCCTTTTCTGCCTGAGTTGTAATTCCAGACAAAGCTTTCAGATAATAATCTTTAGCGAGATCATATTGACCGGTGTTATAATACTCATCTCCTTTTGATATCTGAGCAAACATCATTATCGGCAAAAGAACCACTAATGATAAAAAAATAATCCGTTTCATAATATTTAGTTTTTATGTTTTAAAACTGTGTCAAATATAATAACTTATTTTTTATTTATTAAAAAAAATATCACGTGTAAAATGTTTTGACTCCGTCAGTGATTTTGTTTCAACAAAAGCCTTCTCTATACTATATCCTTTAATTTTGTAAAAAATTATATAATTATTTTCGGGAATAAGATCAATTTCATAAAAGCCATTTTCATCAGATGACTGAGTATCCATCAAAACATATTCATCGTTCATTACTTGTATATCAACATTTGGCATAACTTCATTTGTTTTTTTGTCATAAATTGTTCCCGAAACGGTGAACCTTAACTCAGGTAAAACAAAGTGAAAAATATCTGTTTTGCCCATTCCACCAATTCTTCGGGACGATAAAAAACCTTCTTCTCTCATACCTATAAATACTATGCCAAAATCATCATGTGACGAATTAATGGGACTTCCCGGATTGAAAAGGTTGTATTTAGTTCCTGAAATATGTTTTGCCCTAAAAATATCAAATCCACCCATACCAGGATGTCCGTCTGAAGAAAAATATAAATCTCCATTACTTCTGATATATGGATGAACTTCGTCTGCTTCTGTGTTAATATAATCTCCAAGATTTTGTGGTGGACCAAAAGGTTGATTTTTTCTTTCACGAACTACCTTATATATATCTTTGCCCCCAAGTCCTCCTAAAAGACTATCGGCAACAAAATACAATGTCAATTCGTCGTCACTAATAGCAGGATGTCCTATTGAAATACCTATTGGAATTCCAGGAATATCAACTTCCTTAATTTGACCCCAGTAGCTGCCTACCCTTTTAGCGACATAGATTCTACATCCTTTATCAAGGTTTTTATCATACTTACATCTTGTAAAATATAAATTACTGGACTTATGATTAAGACAAGCTGCTCCCTCTTCATCAGACGTATTAACAAGACCTGGGACTATAATTGGATCTGACCATTTTCCATCTTTATCTTGTTCTGCATAGAAAAGGTTCGAACAGAACTCACCAGATTCGGGACTTATAGATACATGGGTTGGAGCATATCTGGTAGAAGTAAAAAATATTTTTCTTTTATTACGAACTTCATAAAAAGGACAATAATCATATTCTGCCGAATTTAACATTCCGACTACTTTCACCTCATATCGCGATGGATTATTTAAAGACTCGAAGGTAAATTTAATACTTTCGACACCTTTATTTGCTAGTTTATGCTCTGGAGCTAAACTTTGAAAAATCTCGTATTGTACTAAAGCGGAATCATATTTCTGCAACATCTGTAAAGATTCTCCATAAAACAAATAAACCAAAGGATCTTCAAATTCATTTTTAATAGCATTTCTAAAATAATCTGAAGCATTTTCTGGCAAGGACAATTTCTTATAACAATAACCAATTTTAAACGATGCTTCGCCTAATATATGTTTTGAATTTCGTTTTTTATTTATTTGTGACTGATAATAACTTATTGCCTGCGAATATTGTTCTCTTTCCAGTGCAGCGTCTCCAGACTTTATCAATTTTTGTGAGTATAAAAACTGAAAACTAAAACACAATAATATTATTAAAGCAAGCTTAAACATTTTCTTCTTTTTTGGTTTGTAAAGAAACATAATTTCAGTCTATTTTGCAAATGCAATTACTAAACAAAAGAAATGCCACAGAAAAATCCGTGGCACTTATCATTAAAACAAAAAAACCTTTTCTTATCTGTAATCCTGAAGATTGTCCATCAAGATCCTACGAGCAAAAAATATTCTGCTCTTTACTGTGCCGATTGGCAAATTCATGTTTTCTGCTATCTCTTTGTATTTGTAACCGTCAATAAACATTTTAAAAGGAATACGATAATCGTCCTCTAGATCATGTATTGTTCTTTCAATATCATTTGTGCTTATCTTGGTTTCTGCATTTTGATTATCATACATAGTGTTCTTCAAAATATAGTCATCTTCAGATTCATCATTTATTGTTTTTTTTGCCGACAGTTTTGTAACCTGATTCAAATAAGTATTTTTTAGAATTGTAAATAACCAAGCTTTAATATTAGTGTCTAATGTGTATTTATCACGATATTGAATCGCTTTCAAAAATGTCTCTTGTACTAAATCTCCTGCATTTTCGGGATTTCTGGTCAGACTAAGAGCGAAGTACTTCAAGCTAGGCTCCATGTCTACTAATCTGGTGTTAAATTCTTGTGTGCTCATATTTGTATATTTTATATATTTATTTAAGTATTACAATACAAATATACTACATTATTTATTTCTACCAAATTATTTTTAAAAATATTTCATAGAATTTAACAGAAATATGCTCTATTCTAAATAAGCAAAAGATATAGAAATATGTTATTGCATATCATTTAGCACATTTTAGAATAATCATTATAAATTTCAATTATTTTTAATGAGAAAATATTTCAAATTGGCTAAAGAAAAAATTAGCTTCAATTAGAGCATTTTCGTCAGAATCAGAGCCATGAATTGCGTTTTCCTGAACAGATCTAGCAAATTTTTTTCTTATTGTGCCATCATCCGCTTGACTTGGATTAGTATTACCAATAAGTTTTCTAAAATCATTAACTGCATTTTCTTTTTGCAGAACGGCAGCAAGAACTGGTCCAGATGACATAAATTCAACAAGATCGCGGTAAAAAGGTCTTTCTTTATGAATTTCATAAAACTTCTCAGCCTGAACTAGTGATAGTCTTGTCATTTTCATGGCAATCACAGAGAACCCTGCAAGGTCTATTTCGTGAAGAATTGGCACCAAATTTCCAAGTCTCACAGCTGTTGGTTTTATCATTGTAAAAGTGAATTCGCCTTTTTTCATAAGGTATAGTTTTAGAAGTTAAACAATATTCCGGATATTCCGGCTAAAAAGCCAAGAAAGATAAGAATTATTTTCATAATAACAAAACTCTTTTTTGACTCAGCAAAAAGTGGTAATGATCCATGGCCATTTTGCACTATGCTATTAGCAAGAAGAATACTTAAAGGTATTGTCCCCTGTATAAATAAAACAACGAAAACTAAATGTGGTCCTGATTGAGGAATAATTCCTACCAGAATTGCTATAATCAGAACATAGAATAAATTATTATATATCCAAGTATCAAATTCGGCATATTTTAGTAAAAAAGCAATAGCAACAAGTGTTAGAAAAACCCATAAAAATATTTTAGGAAGATGTTTAACAATTATATGTTTCCAAAGATGCGTTTCAATAAAATGGTTAGTACTAAACAGAACTACTATTAATGCAAAAAATGAACTGATAAGAATAGTAATTTTAACCCAATCAAACGAATGTTTATGATTTTCATGTGAGTGAGTATCTTTTTCATGGTCTATCGAGGGGTTTAGGTCATGATTGCAATCTACTTCTTTATCAGAATGTTGATGCGAAGGCATTTCAATTTTCTTATTTGTATTTATATCTGGTAAGCTAAAAATCAAAGATTCAGAATGACTATGACCAATAATACCTAAAACAGTCAAAACAATTACAGTCATAATAATTCCAATAATAGACAGCCTTTTTGGTTTGAAGGAAAAATTTTTAACTGAAAAACTTTTACCCTTTGCTTCAGTCAAATCGTGATGATGCAAATCGAATGAGAAGTTTTTTTTGCCTGCGAAGTTTTTATTTTTAAATATTTTATCAGCGAGCATTCCAATAACGACAGACAGAACTGCTAATACTGAAAAAATAATTATTGTTTGTTTTGGCATTAAAGCAATCATAAAATAGGCTTCATCACCTGTTGTTGCAATCATAGCAGCAAGTAAAGCCCCAAAAGATAATATCCTATGAGTATATAAAGATACCGCCGTAAAAACTCCCAAACAACCTGGAAGTAGCCCTAAAAGAGTTCCTGTAAGTATCTGAAGAAATCTATTTTTACTAAATCTATTAATTATTTTTCCTTCAGTAGTTACATTAACAAATTCAATTAGTAACATAACTACCACAACGAAACTTGTAATCAATAAAGTTTCCTGAATTATTCTCAACCAATCAACCATAAAAACTTTTCCTGATAACAATTACTCATTCAGTTTGTTCAAAATTTTCGACAGATATTGCAATAATTTCTATACGACGTTCTCTCGAAGCTGCAGGGCTATAAATCGAATTCCTTGGGTCATTAGGATCATCACTTACTTTTCCTGCAGAAAAAGTCTTACCGAAAGCGACAAATTCATAAATTATCATACCCGATTCAATATACGGGAGAAAAATACCGCCTTCATATTCGGCAAAATAATTTACCAGACTGGAAATTCTTCTTTTTGCAAGATTATTATTATACTCTACTGTATTAAGAGGACTGGTATAACCTTTAATTGTTACAACAATCTTTTTTCCTTCCTTAAGTAATTCTTTCATCAAACTTGAGAATTCAAGCAATTTATTATAATTCTCCTGCACATAATATGAATAATAATAATCAATACTATCAATTGCTATAGCTTTGTCGTTTTTGGACAAGCCTTTTGAATAATTCTTTCGATATTCTTCCTGCAAGTCCATATATTTATAATATGTTGTAGAATAATTTAGTTCTGTTACAGTATCCCATGAATTTGGCCCGGGCTGGTCGTTATGGAAATATAATGCAATCGGTACTAAAAGCTTAGTTCTTTCGGTAAGAATCTCTATTCTCTGTTCTTCGATATCTTCTTCCTTTATTATTCTTTCAATATCGTGATAATAGATATCATTACAGCAACTTTGGTGACTAATTGCAAAAGCTGACTTTCGGTTACTGGCAAGAAATGCAAGATATTGATCAGGATAAATTTTGTAATAAAAATCATTTTGTGCTGAGTTTAACGGATAACCTACATTTTTAATCGAATCCCAAACTCTAAAATTACCTTTTACATTAAAGATATCATAACCACCCATATTTTTATGCCAGTCGGAACTGAAATATAATGAAGAATCATTGGTATTATAAAACGGTGTTATTTCATTTGCGGGTGTATTAATAACAGAGGTAGTATCAAAGAAATTCAAATAACGTGTGTCATCAAAAATAGGTCTTCCAAGATTTCTAGCAAAGCCCCAGCTCCCATCCGTTAAAATTTCGCAAAAATAAATATCATATCCACCCTCACCTTCTGGCCTATCTGATGACCACAAAAATATATCAGTTTTATCTTCTCTTTCTACAAGATAAGGATGTGTTGAATTATATCCTGGTTTGTTAATTATTTCAGGTAGTTTTTCAGGCTTATTCCACAATCCGTTTTTAAACTCTGACATATAAATATATGTATTGCCACCTTTATAATAGTCAGAAACCGTAAAATATAATTTGTCTGAATTACTATTAAAGTGAGGATTAGAAATATCAAATCCAGGGATATTAATTATCTCATCGAATAATATTGCCTCATCTGTGGATTGATTAAAGAAGTTAAATTGGTATAATCTTGATTTATAGTCATGAATACTATCATTTATTGGTTTGATTGACGCAAAAACCAGTATAGAATCATTATAAAATCCAGTTGAATAATCGCTATAAACAGAATTTATCAAAGAATCGCACTGAATGACCCTATAGCCATTTGGACGATTAAACATTTTCCATGCATACTCACAATTCATCAACTCTTCCTCGGCTCTTTTATACAATATATTTGTATCATCGAGTCCACAAACCTCTATGTATCTTTTAAAAAAATACTGAGCTCTCACAAATTCCTCGTTGGCTTTTAACATCAATGCGTAGTAAAAAAATGCTTCTGGATATTTTTCAGGAATTTTATCAGCTAAATATCTATAATGAATTGCTGCTTTTACATAATCATTATCAATTCTATACGATTCAGCTGTTTTCCAAACAATATCATACATTCTTTGGTTATACTTTAAGGCCTCTTCGTATAACTTAGCTGCACCAAAATAATTTTTTAATTTAAAGGCTTTATCCGCTGAGGCAATAAGATTTGATATTTCCTTATTCTGAGAAAATGCTATTACAGAAATAAAAACAAAAACTATATATAAAAGTAATTTTCTCATTAAATAAAATCAGGACATTTTCTATAGTAAGGTGAATCAAATGGTTTTGTTTTCATAAATATATAAATTAAGGAAAACTCAACTCCGCCTTTACCTCTGCTAATTGAGGTTAATTTTGACAGATTAATATCATAATTTATTAATATCCTGGCATTATGATATTTAAACCCAAAAACAATAATTCCAGCATCAGCAGTTCTCATAAAAGTTCCAAAATATATAGATTGAAGACTTACTGGGTTATAATCAAAACGAAGCATTGCTCCTATATCGTACTCACTATATTTATTCTGAAACATTGCTAAGAAACTCGGTTCAATCCATAAATCGTCTTTTATGTTATATTCTAGGGATATTACTAGCGAATATTTTATTGGAAGATATGAATCAGCGTTATCAAAAAAACTCTTTACAGGCTCATTTAGATGAGCAACAGAAAAACCTGATTGTAAAATAAATTCTTTTTTAGGTTTATATAAAATATTTATACCCGTACCTAAATCGAAATAGCTGCATTTATCATATAACCATTCTTCGCCAATGGGTAAAAAAGGATTAAATTGTTCTCCAGAATATTGATTCCCAAAATTAAAATTATTAAAATTAATATTATGCATTATGTAGCCAGCCATTACTCCTACTCCGAGTAAAACATTTTTTTCTTCACCAAAAGGAAAATAATATGCAAGGTCAGCACAAAATTGTGTTGTCCCTAATTTACCATCTCCGGCAAGGTCATTAAAAACCTGAACTCCAAGACCTGATCGCGAACCTGGAATAAAAAGGTTGTTAAATCCAGCATCAAACGACCCTGCAATAGTTGTATATGCATTAGTAAAAGTGTTCCATTGGTTTTTATTATTTAAAACCCCACGAAAATCCCCTTCAAAATTTCCTGTATTTGCTGGATTAGTATATAACGGAGATGAAAAAAATTGACTAAAATGTATATCCTGAGCACTAATTACATATGTAATCAAAGACAGTAAAATAATCTCAGAAATAATTAGTACTCGTTTTTTCATAACAAAGAATTCAATGTAAAATTAAGAATAATTATCGTTAAGTGCAATACATCAAATATAATTTAGTTTAAAATGTATATATTTTTATCATTTGAATTACATTTGCAAAAAAAATTATCTGTCAATGAAAGACATAAAAAAAATAATATTCGTTGTCTTTTTATTAATACTTTTCATCCCTATTTTAGTAAAATCATTTAATTTAATAAAAGAAAAACCTCTAAACGGGGCTTTTGTACCTGCAGAAAAACCAATTCTAACTGACAGCACCTGGTTTAATGGTTCTTTTCAAGAAAAACAAGAGAAATTTCTAAATGAAAACATTGGACTACATAATACATTAGTTAGAATAAATAATCAAATAGATTTTAGTTTTTTAAAAAAATCTAAAACGGAAAAGCTTGTAATAGGAAAAGAGAACTATTTGTTTGAAGATAACTACATATATGCTACAACTGGAACCGATTATATTGGTGAGGGAAAAATTAAATTACTGACAGAAAAAGCAAAACAAACTCAGGATATTTTAGAATCGAATGGGATCAAGATGCTTTTTGTATTTGCTCCAGGAAAAGCAAGCTACTTTAAAGAATATATTCCAGATAGATATTTTATTAATGGACAAGAACCTATTACTAATTATAAAACTTTTACAGAATATTGCGAAAAGAAAGGAATAAATCATATTGACTTCAACTCATATTTTTTAAGTTTGAAAGACGAATCGCAATACCCTTTATATCCAAAAGCTGGAATACACTGGTCAACATACGGGATGTATCTTTGTGCAGACAGTTTAATCCGTAAAATTGAAAAGGACATAAATAAAGATATCCCTGAAATCATTCTTAAAGATATAGAAATAAGTGGTGAACAAAGAGATCCGGAATATGACATAGGCGATTTAGCTAATTTACTTTTTAAAATAGAGACTTATAAACTTGCATATCCAATATTAAGTTATAATCAAGAAGGGAAATACCGTCCTAAAGTTCTTGTAGTCGGAGACAGTTATTACTGGAATATATTTTATAGTGGAATACCTTCGAACGTATTCAAATCACTTGATTTTTATTATTACAACAGCAAATATTTCAATGGTGGACAATCGGTTGAAGTAAGCTCTTTAAATTATCTTCAAGAAATAGTAAAATATGAGTATATCATTGTTTTACAAACTGATGGAGGCTTAAACAATTTTGGCTTTGGTTTTTTTGATAAGATAATTACTGAATTCGGCAGGATTAATTTAGAACCTGAAGTAATAAAATACATTAATGCAATTAAAAATGATCCTACTTGGTTAAAACATATTGAAGAGAAAGCAAAAGAAAGAGGTATTTCAACAGACGAAATGATTGAAATAGATGCAAGGTATATGTATGAACAAGAGACAAAAAAAGCAAAATAAGAATTCTTTACTCTGTGCAAACTGCATATAACTCATGAGCTTGTAATAACAGGTCTTCATTAAATAGATAACCAGACTTCTCGCATTGTTCAAGCCAATAAATTACATTTTTAAAATTAGTGATTGCAATCTTCTTGTTAGATTGAAGTTCAGACAGCTTTTCACATTCAAAAATCTTCTGCAAACAACAAATAGCACTTAGAGTAGAGGTCAAAATTCGCTTAGCTATAGGCCCCTTATTCTGATTAATAAGTTCGTCATGAAAATCTATAATATCCAATGTAAACTTAAAAATCTTTTTTAATAAAACAATTCTATCTGTGTCTTTCATGGTTAATGTAATTAATTGCATACAATATACACAATTATTTAAAGCAAAACAAGTTTTTTTTATAAAAACAAGTTTTTAACAATAATATTTTATAGTACTAAAAACACATTAAAATTTTAATAAGATAAAGCTCTGAAAAATCAGAGCTTTATCTTATTAATCTACACCAATTTTTTTGCAACTAATTCTGCAGCTTTAATCAGTGGATATGCAGCAGGTGAGGCTGTCAAACATGGATGTGTACCAATTTGCATCGTTAGTAATGAATTTACTGACATACGATTTTGGATAGCCAATCCAATTACATTTGTAAGTTCACCAGCTTCAGGTCCTCCTACAACTTCTCCACCTATTATAATACCAGAATGTTTTGCAGCAATAAGTTTTACAATTTGTTTGTGTGCTCCAGGTAGATTACCGGGATGACGATTAACGCCTTCAAAAACACCCGTTACAATTTCAATACCTTCTTTAATGGCAATTTGTTCAGTAATTCCTGCAGTACCATATCCATAATCATCTAATGCAGTAGAATAAACAGCTATAGTACCACTAAAGGTTTTAACAACATTCAAATTAAATAAGTTCATACCTGCAACACGAGCTTCAGCACATGCAGTTGATGCTAGCATTGTTGTTACTTTTTTTCTGGTAACAAAATCACGTTTTTGGGCACAATCGCCAACTGCGAAAACATCTTTCACATCTGAACGCATATACTCATCAACAATAATAAAACTATTTTCATCTATTGGAATACCAGCCTTTTGGGCAAGTTCGGTATTAGGTCTATAACCCATTGATAAAACAACAGCATCTGCTGAAATCTTTTCGCCACTTTCTAGCTCTATTGCTTCAACCTTGGTCTCACCCAAAATTTGCTTAATCCCGTTTGCTTTAATGACTTTTACACCTCTTGAAACTACTAATTCTTCTATTTTTTCTCCAATTTCTGGGTCAAAAGCAAGATTTAAAATATGAGGTAATTTTTCAACAAGGCTTACATTCATACCTCTTTTATTCAGCTCATCTGATAATTCAACACCAATAAATCCTGCTCCAATAACCACAATATTCTTCATTCCATTAAGTTTCTCCGACATCATATCTAGATATTGACGATCTTTTGGAATTACAAAAACATTTTCAAGATCAGCTCCAGCACACCATTTTGGTCTAATTGGAGTAGAGCCTGTTGCAATAACCAGTTTATTATAGGAAACGATTTCTCCACTGGCAAATTTAACAGTTTTATCTTCTGTCTTAATTTCAACAGCTTCGTCTACTACTGAGGTTACACCACATTTTTCCATCGTTGCATCAACTGGCATCAAGTTTTTCTCGCTATTAGTTAGTCAATCCTTAATAACCCAAAACTATGAAAATAATCTTATATTAGTAGAAAATATTTGAAAATAAAAACGGAGCCAAAGAATTTCTTCTTTGATTTTTCTCAATAATCCCCTAAAATTAAATCCTGCAGCAGCTAAATTTGCATTAATTTCATTACCAATAATGCCTTTTAGATAGTTTATTCCCATTCTGCAATCTCTTTTTAAATGCCCTATTACTGGTTCAACAGCCGCTCTTGACTTACATTTTTTCCGCATAATAGTTTTACTATAGGGTTGTTTTTGGTTTGGAGATTTGGGACTTACAATAATAGTCTGATTAATTTTTGTTTTACCTTTGTAGCCTCTGTCAACAATTGCATTTTTAAATTGTATGCCAGTAATACTCTCAACGTTTGCAAGAGCTGGTTCGAGTGTTGTTGTGTCGTTTGGATTACCATTAAAGTTCCTAACACCTACGATAATATTTGAACTAGGAACGATAGCAATAGAGACTTTTGAACCAAATTCAAATTTCTTATGTGCTTTACCCTTGGCAA
>JAQVEY010000328.1 GCA_028697515.1 Bacteroidales bacterium
CTCTGGTACCCAATACTGATGAATAATTCATATCTATTGATTCTCCCTCTTTAAAATGAAGAGATAAACCGAAAACAATAAGTTTGGCTCCTGCTTCTATTCTAATGCTTCCTTTTAAATAAGCATCAGTTATTGCCTGTCCTCCACTTGTAAACGGATTTGAGGTTGTTTGCCATATTACATTAGATCCGGTAATTGTTATATCCCCTGTAGTGGGGTTGTGGCTTACTCCTGTCATGCTTGGGTTCTTTATTGGACTTTCGTTATGCTCATAACAACAATCAATACTTGGTGAATATGTTTTATAATCCTGACCATCTATTTGATCGGGTAAAACATAGGCATCACAACCCAATTGCCCTAGTAGAGAATTTATTTGCATTGTACCAGTTGCAAATGAATAGATTGTTCCTGTTGAATTCATTCTATAAAGACCATCTGCTTTTGCCAAATAGTAATACCCATCTCTTCCTAACTCAAGCATTGAATTGGTGTAATCTTCATCAAAATTCTGTATTTCTACAAAGCTATAATCAGACATATCAATTTTATACAATCCGACACCGGCTTCAAGGACAAAAAGCTCCGCTCCATCTGCCGAAAACTCAATACCGGGATAATCATCAAATTCATCATTGGATGCCAAATTAACATAATGAGGTGTTGAATTTGCAAGATTACCTGTTGATGTATTTAGTTCAAAAATAACAACGTCCATATCTTCATCATTTTCCAATCCATATCCTAATCGTCCAAAAGCCAATCTGCTACCATCATGAGACAACTCAAGTTCTGTCATACGGAAAGGTTTATTTATTACCCCAGAGTATATTGTAGTACCACCATCTATTGTTCCATCGTCGTCAATTGTATATTTAATAACAAATCCTTTAAATTCACTGTTATACGGATTTGTACTAGCATAATACAAAAACCTGCTTCCGTCAGCTCTTTCTTTTGACAAAGCAATACCTCCAACAGCATCACCATATTCATATTTAAGTACGTTACCTGATGATACCATATTAATAGTTCCAACACTAGGATCTCTAGTATATTCTGAATAGCACAACTTTTCTCTTGTTTGCAATCCCATTTCTGCAATATATAACTCTCTTGCAATATAAAATGTAATAAACGAATTACAATCATTTTTAATTTCACAAGTTATTACTTCTGGTGCCATATTATCCATTGGATTCACCATGGTTGCCAATATTGAACCAGAAGGCGATTTAATTACATTATCTGTTATCTGAAAAAGCATCGGTCCATCCATATAGGTGTATGAATTTATACCATAAAGTACTTCATCGGTATTTAAGGTACTTGCTGTTGCAGGGTAATTGTTAAAATTAACTTGTTTTCCGGGCACAGCCCACCTCGTTGCCTGCACATTTAATTGTGCACATAAGACACTTGCAGTTAATGAAAATACTGCGAATAATAAAAACTGATTAAATTTTCTCATAATTTAAATTTTTTAAGTAAAACACTTCCGGGTTAACAAAGTAAAATCTGCCGTCGAACAGTTTGATTTTACAAATGCTACCGGTAAAAACTAATAAAAGAGCCTACTGCCAATAACCATTTTAGGATATTTTGGCTACTCAATATCCAAGAGTCATTGGCAGGCTAATACGGTTTCTTGATTGTCCTCATAATTATATGACTTAATGATTAATAATTAGCTTACTAGTATTTACCTTTTCTTCAGAAACGGATTTAACCACATAAACACCAGATGGTAAATGTTCAGTTTTGATTGTGGTTTGGTTATCAGTTGTTTGTGTTTGAATTATAATTTTGCCAGAAATGTCAAAAACAATTATTTCACTATATCGATTATTTGAATTGATAATAAAATAGCTATCTGCAGGGTTAGGAAATACCGAAAAGTTCATTACTGGGATTTCATATTCCTCAACCGGTGATGTATAGTTCCCTAAGCCAAGACTATCAGTTTTGACGACATACATTGAGTTGTATTGGTCGAAACTTTCTGATTCACCGATAATAAGATACCCTCCATCTTTTGTTTCAATAACATCTCTTAAGTTTTCTGATTCAATGCCTCCAATTGACCTTTCCCAAAAGATTTCATTGTATGAACTAATTTTTTTTAACCAGAAATCTACTCCACGACCTATAGTTCTCATACTCCCAGCTATTAGTATAGTGGTGTCATTATGATTGAGTATTTTTTGACAACCTGAGTATTTTACTTCATTTTCATGTTCAAAATAGTTTTCATAAATATTAAATAAGTCCGTATCAATGTTATTATAAAAAGCCAGATATTCATTATGTGCAACAAAATCATCAGAAAATGAACCACAGAATAGTATTCCTTGAGGGGTTTCGCTAATATCATAAACATTATATGCTTCCGGAAATCCACTTCCGAGTATTACAGTTTTTATAGTATCTCCCTGATGGTCTATTTTTAGTAAAACGGCATTGTTCCATATGCCCCCCCCCATAACAAAGTTTCCTTCATCAAGAAATGCAACCCCTCTAATTAATTGTGAATTGTAATCGTAATAATTAAGTGTATGCTCATTTACAAAGTTTCCTTCAAAATCTCCGGTAATCCACAATAATTCATCAACCATTTTATCAAAATTTGTTAAGTATCCTGCACATAAAAATCCTGTATCTGATAATGCCACTTCTGATAATTCTTCATGATACCCTAAGTCAAACTCCTTGTGCCATAGAATATTTGCATTTTCGTCAACCCTCATTATCATCGAGTTTGTTGGTTTTAGGTCTCCGGGTTCGCCCTCGGTACTAAAAGTTCCTTCGCCACAACAAATAAAAGTTCCGTCACCAACAGGTTCCATGTCGTGTATCATATTTGATGAGCATGGTAATGAACCATACATTTTTTTCCACTGGTAATTGCCTACACTATCAATTTTAAAAAACATCATTTGAGCGAGGTACATACCATAAGCTGCATATCCGCCAAGTAGATAACCACCATCTGAGGTTTGTGCTCCGGTTAGTGCCATAATTACAGTGTCGGAAGTTTCGGTGCGGTAGGTTTTCTCGAATACAATTGATTGTTGAGAATGCCCAACTATTGCTATTAGCAAAATAAAGATTGTAAAAACTGTTTTTATAAATTTCATCGGGTTTTTGTATTAATGATTAATAATTAATCTACTTTGATAAGTTTCATTCTTGGTGTTTACTCTAATCAGGTACATTCCATTTTTCCAGCTAGTAACATCAATAAAATTTTGATTAACAAAAGATGTTTGATTAAAAGTCTGTTTACCATTTATATCATAAATTTCGATTGTATAGTTTTTGTCATTATCAAGAATTTCGATACACACTTTGTCATTTGCAGGATTAGGAAATATAACTAACTCGTTGTTTATTTTAGGAATCATTTCTATCGGATTTGTATAATTACCTAGCCCCAAACTATCTATTTTAATTATATACATTGATGTATAGTCATTGAAGCTAGAAGATTCTGCGATTACTAAATAACCGCCATCATTCGTCTTTATAACATCCCTAAGAATTTCATCATCATTCCCTCCAATGTATCTTTTCCATAAAAGCTGACCATTACTATCGTGCTTCTTTAGCCAAAAATC
>JAQVEY010000329.1 GCA_028697515.1 Bacteroidales bacterium
GATAACGCCTTTTCCAACATAAACAGGTTTATTAATCCCTTCGATTGTTACTTCTTCCAATTCGGGAAGATTTGGATTGTTTGGATCACTTTTAATAAACTCGATAGCTTTATCTTTTAAATCTTCAATATTCATTAATTTCCCGTTAACCAGTAATCTGTCCTGAGCATTTATTAATACTATAAAAACATTACGTTTATTAATCTCAATATCGGTAATATCTTTCTTTTCAGGAATAGGGGGTAACTGACGGGCAATACCAGTGTCCACATCCATTGTGGTTGTTACAAGGAAGAAGATTAATAACAGGAATGCTATATCAGCCATTGATCCTGCATTTATTTCTCCTACTTCACGTTTTGCCATAGTAATTATTTTTATTTGTTATGCAATAATGTCAAAATTATCTCCAGATTCGTGACAATTCAGTATAAACCAAAGCCAATACAGTAATTGCGAATAAGATATACATCCCGTACAATGAAGTTTCAACCCATTTTGATGTTGCAGGTGTAATATCGAAATTGTCTGAACCCAGAAAAACAGGAATCGCATCTGAAGCTAATGAATATGAAATAAGAACCAATATTGCAACCCCTACAAGAGCTAGTGCAGGTTTTATTGCACTTTTGGGTTTATCAATTGCATCAGCGACAAATTTGTAAATAGCGAATCCTACAGCTATTACAGCGCATGCAATAAATAAATAAATAGAGAAGTTAAGAACTAAGCCTCCCCATTCACCAGCAATTTTATCAATTTCGAGAATCTTCATTTCAGCCGGAAGATCTTGAGTAGCAGCCAACTTGGTCTCAAGCGTTTTGCCATCAGTAAAGAAGAACAAAACTCCAATCAAAGCCGAGACGCCAATTACTTCCCAACCTAATATTTTTATTATTTTATCTAACATGATTTTTATAATTTAAATTATTTTTTTGCTTTATAATCTACCAAGATATCAATCAATGAAATTGATGCATCTTCCATACTGTTTACCAATGAATCTATTTTACCTATAATATAGTTATAGAAAACCTGAAGAATCATAGCAACAACAAGACCAGTAACAGTTGTAATAAGAGCAACTTTGATACCTCCTGCAACTAAGGATGGGTTAATATCACCAGCTGCTTCAATAGCGTCAAATGCACCAATCATACCGATAACAGTACCCATAAATCCTAACATAGGAGCAAGTGCGATAAACAATGCAATCCATGTCAAACCATTTTCTAATTGACCCATTTGAACTGATCCATAAGAAACGACTGATTTTTCAACTACATCAATACCTGAGTCATAACGATCAAGACCCTGATAAAATATACTAGCTATTGGGCCTCTAGTGTTGCGGCAAACTTCTTTTGCTGCTTCTATTCCACCATCATTAAGTGCTGCTTCAACCTTTTTTAATAACTTTTCTGTGTTAGTGGTTGCGAGATTTAAATAAATTATTCTCTCAAAACATAATGCCAAACCAAGAACAAGAGTTAAAATTACAATACCCATGAACATAGGTCCACCTTCAATAATCTTAATCTTTAACTGTTGATGCATCGGTTTTTCTTCAGTTTGAGGTGCAGCATCTTCTGCCTCAGCGTCTGTTGATTCTACTTGTTCAGTTGGTGCAGCTTCATCTGTTGTGTTTTCATCTTGTGCATAAATAAATGATGAACTTGCAAAAATAAGCATCCCTGCTAATGTAAACAATGCGATTAGTTTTTTCATGACTATTTTACTTTTTAATTTTAACTTATTTAATTAATACTATGTTTTATTTTATTTATTCTTAATTTCAATTATCAACATTTCAATCAGCGGAGAGAGTGGGATTCGAACCCACGATACGGCTTCAAACCGTATACACACTTTCCAGGCGTGCGCCTTCGACCACTCGGCCATCTCTCCATTGTCGACGCCCAAAATGTTTCGCAAAATAATAAAATATTTTATGTTATTAAAAAAATTATAGTTAAAATTTCTAACACTTATACTTATTTGATTATATGATATAGAAAATATGCAGTAAATCAGCATATTATATAAACGGTGGTTAATAAAAAACTTTCGTTTGTGAATAATTATTTTGAATTATTTAGCTTAAAAAGTCTTTTACAGTTTTCTGTAGTTATATTATTCACTGTATTTTTATCACAATTTTTTATCTCAGCAATTTTTTCGATAATGTATTTCAAATAATATGGCTCATTCCTTTTTCCCCTAAAAGGAACAGGAGTTAGATATGGGGAATCAGTTTCGGTTAAAATGTGCTCTAGTGGAATAGCAGATACAACTTCTTTCATATTGCTATTCTTGTAGGTTACAACTCCTCCTATGCCTAAATAAAAGCCGAAATCTATTATCTTTTTTGCTTCTTCTGCGTTGCCCGGAAAACAATGAAATACACCAGTAATACCTTTTGATACGTAGTTTTTAACGATATCAATAACTTCGTTCAATGAGTTTCGGCTGTGAATTATTATGGGCAGTTTTAAATTACAGGCCTTGTCTAATTGATAATCAAAAGATTCCTGTTGTTCTTTTAAATAAGTTTTATCCCAATATAAATCAATTCCTGTTTCACCTATACCATTTATTAATATATGATTTGAAAAAATAATTTCTAATTGCTCTTTATAATCCGATTTTACAGAAGTTGGATGAAGTCCTAATGTATTTATAAAAATATCAGGGTATTGTGAACTAAGTTCTGTCATTTGATTGATTGAACTATTATCAATATTCGGCAGTACCATATGTGTTATTCCTGAGGAGATAGCTCTGTTAATTGCTTCACTACGATCATTCAAAAATTCGTCAAGATAAATATGGCAATGTGAGTCAATCATTCAATTATTATTTTAGCTTTAATGTAAAAATTTTACCAGGGAGTGCTCTTATAATGCCTTTAAATTCCAATTCCAAAAGACTTAAACTCAAAATATCAGGACTCATATTGCTTTGTCGCAAAATATTATCAATATCTAGATATTCGAAATTCTTTAATACATCTACAATTGTTTTTTCATTTTCATTTAGTCCTTCAATCAATTTAAAGTTTTGTTGTATTATTTCTTTTGATTTAGAAGACCAATTCATAATATATTCAATGTCTTCAATAGATTCGACAAGATTGGCTCGGTTAGTTTTAATAAGCCTGTTACAACCTTCTGAATATAAAGAATTTATACTTCCAGGAAGAGCAAATACATCTTTATTGTAGTGATTTGCAATATTTGCTGTAATCATTGAACCGCCCTTTATACCTGATTCTACAATAATTAAAGCATCGCAAAGACCTGCTACTATTCGGTTTCTTTTGACAAAGTTAGAGTTTTCTATTTTGCTGCCATGTGGAAAATCACTGATAATCGCTCCGTCAGTATCAAAAATCTTTTGCGCTATTCTCTTATGTTTTGCAGGATAAACTGTTTCGAGGCTATGACCCATAACTGCCCAGGTCTTGAGATTATTTTTCAAAGCTTCTTTGTGGGCAGCAATGTCTATTCCGTATGCCAGACCACTTACTATTATTGTCTCAGGATATTTTGATGATATGGATTCTATTAATTTCGTGCAGAAATCTGTCCCATACTTTGTTGCGTTTCTAGTTCCTA
>JAQVEY010000330.1 GCA_028697515.1 Bacteroidales bacterium
ACATAGTAACTACAGACATAGAATAAACACCGAATGAATATTTCCAGCTATACGAAGCTAACAACCCAGAAATCACAAGAAAAAACATCCCACCAATTTGATTAACCGCCCCAGAAAGTCCCATCATTTTATTTCGAACATTCCCTTCAAAATAATCGAATATCAAAGAAGATGAAATTGGCATTAATAATCCTATAGCAATTCCAAGGCAGCCTCTGATTAACAATAATTGATTAAACGATTGGGCAAAACCACCTCCTATCCCAAATATGAAATATATAGCTAATCCCACAAATACAATTTTTTTCTTGCTAAAACGTGATGACAACCATCCAGATAGTAAACTAAATGGAATCATAATTAGAGAAGGCAATGTAAGAACCAGTTTCACATCAGTATTTGAAATTCCGGGAAATGCATTTTTAATTTCATTTAACGCCGGTGAAATTGCTGCCGAAGCCATTACTGTTAATAATGATATCGATAGTATTGCCGGTTTGAGCATTTTTTTGTCCATAGTTTTTGTGTAAATACTAATTCATTTTACATAATTTAATTGTCTGCATCTTTAATTCTGTTTTTAATACACAGAAATAAATTCCAGGTTGAATCTTGTCAGAATTCCATTCAAAAATATAATCACCACGATGCATTTTATCATTTATTATTTCGTCCAGTTTTCTTCCTGATCTGTCATAAATAATAATTGAGACTTCTGAATCTTCCATTAGTGAAAATGAGATAGTTGTAAAATCATAAAAAGGATTTGGAAAATTTTGAATTAATCCATTTTCATTTGCTTCACCATATTCCTGTATTCCGATAAAAGGAGAACCAAATTCATAAGCTCCGATATCTATTCTGGAAATTCCATTATCATTACCATCAAATATTCTGTCACATCCGATAAGATCAGTTGGAGGTAAATCCATAAAAGTGGTATCCGGGCAACCCATATCAATACATTGAGAAGAATTTTGTAATGAATAATATTCATCTCCCTCTTTCAAAAACATGGGGTCGGAATCTATATTATTTTCATAAATTCCCTCAAATTCGTAACCTTCTTCCTGTTTTATTGAATAAAATCCACCATCAACCAAACAATATCTAAGACTAGGATATGAAAAACCTTTTAAATACATAGTATTTCCGCTATCAATGTCGTAGGCATAATTATCAAAAATAATAGAATTAATAAAAATAGGCGTAGAGTGTACCAATATGTACATACCTTGGTAGTCGATTGTATCGCATGAATTGGTTTCACAATAAAATCCACCACCTACAAAGGCCGAATTGTCTGCAATTGTACTGTTATAAATTTTTGGACTAGAAGAAAAAGCTGCATAGATGCCGCCTCCATTACCATTTGTTGAATTATCGCATAACACAGTATTGTGGATAAATGGATCCGAGAATTGTCGCAAATAAATACCACCACCCATCGAATCGGCATGATTGCTCAATATTTTATTGTTGTAGATAAAGGGGCAGGAGAAAAACTTTGCGCCAATACCACCACCCGCATCCAGAGCAGTGTTTTCAGAAATTGTATTATTTTTTATTACGGGATTAGACATCTGAAAAAGCAGAATTCCACCACCTGATTCCCCTGAACTATTATTTCTGATAATATTATTCGAAATTAACGCATTCGACTGATTAGAACATATAATTGCTCCTCCGTCTCCATCCGAAGAATTGTACTCAAAAACATTATTTGTAATAACAGGATTGCAAAAATCTACACAATAAATAGCTCCAGCCTGACTATTTGAATGATTATTCCTAAAAACATTACCGCTTATCAATGGACTGGATTCCTGACATCGGATAGCACCAGCATCATCCAGAGCAATGCCATCAATAAATTCATTATCAGTTATTACCGGACATAAGGAATCGCTAACATAATCTACTATTATTCCCGGAGCATCATGCAAGGTAAAATTATTTCGAAAAATATTATTCTTAATTACAACTTTTGGAAAATAACTTATGAAAATAGCTCCACCTTGCTCCACTTTAGCTCCGTGAGTTCCATTATTATTGACAGTACTATCTTCTTTATCTTTAACAGCTTTTCCGTATTCAAGAATACAGTAAATAATTTTTGAAGTGTCGTTAGCCAAATATGTAGAATCGAATCTTATTCCGTGCCATCCTCCATAACTTGCTCCTAGTATATTTGCATTTGTGGTATCAGTAAGACCGGTTGTGTCTTTAACAGTAAATGTTATTGGATTTGCCTCATCTCCTATTGCCAGAATTCTACCTTGCACATTAATTTTATAATGTCCCCAGAACTGCACATAGGTGCCTGGGTCAATAGATAAAGTTTTCTCGTTTTCTATCTGAACTTTATTAAGAACACATACCGTATCAGTAGTCCAATGCCTATCCTTAAAAATTGGACCATTTACAAAAGTAACTGATGGGTTATCCTGAAATTCGATTGCTCCCATATCAACAATATCAAAATCTCCTTCATATATCCTTGGATTACTAGAGTAATCTTCCAATTCACCAATACTATCAGCAGTATAATATGGATTACCAGTATTTATACAAGGAGATTTCTCTTTCAATGACCAGTCGGCACTTAAGGCATTAATGCTTGATCCAAAGTCGGTAGTTGGGTTAACGAATTCAGGATTATAGTTCTGATTATCCGTAAAGTAAATCCAATTATATGTGCTTCCTGAGCCGGGACCTCCAATTGCTGCTTTGTCGCCTTTTATGATATTATAAAATACTTCAGGAATTGCGTTAATGTCTGCTAAATAGATTTCTTTTCCATTAACTGCCGTATCTCCCCACAGAATATTATTAACCAACAGTGGTTTTGATGTGCTGCAATACAAGGCACCACCTTTATAATAAGCTTGATTGTTACTTATAGTATTATTTAGTAATATAACATCACTATGCTTCGACACATATAATCCCCCCCCCAAAGAATCGCTTGTATTATTAACAATGATATTATTTACAATTTTTACATTTGATGTGTCTTGACAAAATACGCCACCACCTAACAATGCTGTATTATTACAAATTAAATTCGAAAATATTCTAGGCTTGGCATTACTAAGATAAATAGCTCCACCTCTTTCATTTGCAGTATTATTATATAGTTTACTATTTCTTATTTCTACATTATCGTAATTTTTAATAAAAATTGATCCCCCATGATCATCACTATTTATAATGGTATCTGTTATGTCCGAAAAGGCCTTTCCATTAGTAAAAACACAATAAGAAAATCTTGATGTGTCACTTATGTTAGATGTATTTTCAAACTTGACCCCTTTCCAACCTGTTTCCGAATTTGTAGAAGTAAACTCTATACTATTATCTTCTGTTCCCAATGCATGAATTATTCCATCAACACTAATTTTATAAGGACCCAAGAAATTGATATATGCACTTTGCTGAACTGTTAATAAAGCAGCACTATCAATCATGATATCAGAGATTACATATAATGAATCGGACCAAACAGTGTTAGAATATATATCTTTAAAGATATATTCACGAGAGCCATCTCCTTGAAATTCAGATGCGCCAATATCAATGATTGTATTATAAAATCGTGTTTGTCCA
>JAQVEY010000331.1 GCA_028697515.1 Bacteroidales bacterium
TAATAATAGCAACTAAAAGTATCAAGACAGTACAGCCAAAATGAAAAAAGCAATTGTGATTTTCACATTATTTTGCTCACTTAGCTCAATCGCTCAAAGCTATGTCTCTCTTGAAGTCGGTGGTAGTGGTGGTCTTGGTTCGATAAATTATGAAAACACATTTATTACTAAATCTAACTTTTCAGGTTATTATCGAGTAGGTTTTAGTTTTGCTCCCATTGATAAGAATAATGGTGTTGCTTTAATTTTTCCTTTAATGATTCACGAATTGATTGGCTCTTCAGATCATAAAATAGATTTAGGAATTGGTCCAAGTCTTTCCATAACAACCAAAGGAAATGTTTTTACTTTAATGGCTATTTCGGCTGGCTATCGTTTTCAACCTCAGAATAAAAACTATTATATCAGGATAGCCTACACTCCAATTGTTTCGTTTATGGTTGATTTTCAGGTTCAACACTGGGCAGGGTTATGCTTTGGATATAAAATTTAGATTTTTAAATTATGAAAAAAGTGATACTTTGTTTTTTTATAATAACCCTAGTTTTTACGTCCTGCGATAAAGAGAAATATTTTGATGGGCCTGATTTTTTTTCAGATGATTTCGAAAATTATAATTTTGAAGATGATTTAATTGATGGGGAAAATGTGTTCTGGTCTTTCTTTCAGTTGACTTACCAAGATAATTATGTTTCTGTTGATTCTGTGATTTTTCACTCAGGAAATAGAAGCATTAAAACTTATGCTATTAGTCCAGACGAAGATGCTATTGTCTCTAAAGCAAGCATAAACAAGCATAAAATGGCATTTTGGGAAGGCGAAATAGTCCAAATCAGCGCATGGTATTATATACAGGGAAATGATACTGCTGATTGGTTATTTATTTTGGATATTGAGGAACAAGCAAGTATTGGCGCCGGGCCAGGAATGAGATTGGTCGTGGTTAACAATAAATTGCGTGTTGAACATAAATATCTTAATCCAGATATTATGCAGCAGGAGGGCAATGAAATAGATTTTCCAAGGAATCAATGGGTAAATATTGTCTTCGAATTAAAATTATCACAAAAAGATGAGGGTTATGTAAAGCTATGGCAAGATGGAGTATTGATTATTAATCAGGACAATTGGCAAACTTTACCAGTAGATATTTTGTATTTTCAACAAGGAACCAAGGGAATGTACACAAGTATAGAATTCGGAAATACAGCAAACTCGACTGAATATCCAATGTTAGTTTATGTTGACGACGTGGAGATAAAAGTAATTGAGTAGCAGTCGCGATAATCTGAAAATCACAACAAAAAGAACTAATCTTTCTTTCCAATACAATACAAAAATCCATCACGCGAAGCGACATAAAGTCTTTTATTATGCACGATAGGCGTAGCTTCTCCTCTGATTGCTGTATTCTTCTCAAGAAGTTTAAATATGCAATTATCATCATATTCAAACATAAATAATCCGTCATAAGTCATAACGATAAGGCGGTTACTTGTAAAAATAGGTGTAGAAATGGAAATACCTGTATTATATTTAAAAACCAACTGTGGTTTAGGATACTTTTTAATATTATCCGGTCCCAAAACAGAATCGTCAGGGTTCGTGAATTCATTCTCCACAACATATAAAAACCCATCAATTGCAACAAATGCCGATAACGAATTCTGTTCAGGTTTTACATATTTGTCATTAGTCGCACAAGAACCAATTATTCCGCCTCTCCAGTCAGTAAAAACATTATTTGCTGTAGGACAAAACCATACAACGCACGAATCCTGATGTTTTGATGGGTCTATTAGCATTGCTCCACCATTACCATTAATATATTGCTTTTCAATCGAAATCAGAATGCAACTGTCTCTCGTTACTACAGGAGAACCGTCCATGTCAGAGCCTGTTTTGAATTTAAAATCCAACTTTCCTGTTTTTCTATTATACCCATACACATAACCTGCTCCTGATGTTATATAAACATGATTTCTCAGTATGCACGGAGCACTTTCTGTAACAACATTATGATTATGTGCAATATCATCTTCTTTGTTGTATAATTGGAATTTTACAAACTCAACAGGTTGTTTAAACCCATCAATTAGCTTTGCTGAATCTGGATTAGGATTAAGTTTAATAAAATGACCAGTTTCGAGCCCGAGAAAGATTGTATCGTCAAGTATCAAAGCAGTTCCGTCAACATCACGTGAAAATGATTCGCTACGAACAGAATTATATCTCCAAAGCTCTTTGCCTGTACGGAATGAAATTGCTCTATAACTCCAAATATACTTATCGTAGAGTTGATTTCTATAACCTCGTCTGCTACCTTGAAAAATTACTATTCTGTCAGGGTCATCCCTAGATTTTAATGGATTTATCCAAATACAGCCTGTCCCTTTTATTACATCATCGAAAGCATATTCCCAAATTACTTTTCCATCCGAAGCTCTTAATTTTCTTAAATTATAATCATAAGCTCCTTGTATCAGAAAAATTTCACCATTATCTTCCATTATTAATGCTTGCCCTGTCCAACCGGCTCCACACATAATGGCAGTGTCCCAGGTAATATTTGGTATAATTGTTTTACCACAGCCCAGATTTGTTTTCCAAATAACTTCAAGTTTCTCAGGAGCTTCGTTTCCGTAGTAATTTCTTGTTTCATTACCAAGAAAAGTTGGTATAATAGTTTTAGTACTGTCTTCAGGTGGTATATATGAAAAACAGATTAGAAAATTCAGAAATATATTAGTCAAAAGATACACCCGGATATTGTGCTAGTTTAAGTATCTGTTCATATTCATCAGCAGATGGTGTAATCATATACCTTAATGGATTTACGGTTGCGCCATATATCATTATTTCGTAATGTAGGTGAGGGGCTGTAGATAATCCGGTAGAACCAACAGTTCCAATTTGTTCACCACGACTTATTTTTTGTCCTTTTTTAACACTTATAGAATATAGATGAGCATATCTGGACGAAAGTCCATTTACTCCATGATCAATTAAAATAGAGTTTCCGTATCCGCTATTTGTATTATTATATTCAATATCAGAAATTACACCATCACCAGATGCATAAACCGGTGTTCCTGTAGGTGCAACCATATCAATGCCGTGATGCATGTGAACAACGCCAAGTATCGGATGTGGACGATAACCGTAAAAAGATCCAATTCTAGTAAGCTCATTTACATGAATTGGTTGCAATACTGGTAAAGATTTGAATAGATTTTCTTTCTTTTTTAGCTCTTTAATAAGTTCATTATACGATAAAGATTGAATATTCAGTTTATTCTCGATTTGATCAAGCTTTTTTGCAACATCTTTAACAATATCTGTACTGGCAAAACCATCCAAATGTTTGTATCTGTCTGAACCTCCTACACCAGCATTTCTAATAGTGTAAGGAATAGTATCCTGTTGAAAAGTAGTTCTGTAAATATAATTATCCCTTTTTGCAATATCATCCAGCAGTTTGTCGTTTTCGACCAAACGCTCATTAATTTTCTTTAAATTTTCTTTTAAATATTGATTCTCAGATCTTAGTATTTTTTCTTCAGGCGATTCAAAAACTACAATATAGAGAAACATTAAAGCAAAACCG
>JAQVEY010000332.1 GCA_028697515.1 Bacteroidales bacterium
TGTATAACAGTTCTACAATTTTTGTTACGGATTTTGCGAAATTTTGCAGAACAATTACTATAGACACAGGTTCTTCGTCTGTTTTCCAGCAATCATAATCTGTTGATATCGCAATTACAGCATAGGGGATGCCTGCTTCGTTAGCTAGTGCTGTTTCGGGTGCAGTACTCATATTTATAATGTCAGCTCCCCACGACCTAAACAGATGAGATTCACTTCTTGTAGAAAACCTAGGACCTTCAATTGTCACTATAGTTCCTTTTGTGTGTAGTTTTACTGATACTGTTTTTGCTGCTGCTTCGATCTTTGTTCGCAAAAAGGCTGAAAATGGATCCGCCATTGGACAATGTTGCATCTCACCGGGCTTAAAGCTGTCGTAAAATGTGTTTGTCCTGTGTTTTGTAAAATCTATAAACTGATCTGGTATAACAAAATCTCCAGGTTTAATTTCTTCTCTCAAACTACCACATGCAGAAGTCGCAATTATATATTTGCAGCCTAAATCTTTTAATGCTGAGATATTTGCCCGATTGTTTACATAAGTTGGAGTGATTGTATGTTCTGAACCATGTCTTGATATTATGGCAACTTTTTTATTATTAATATACCCAGTTAGTATTTCTGATGAGGGCTCCCCATATTCAGTATTTACTCGAAATCTTTCGGTTTTCTCCAAAAATTTACTTTTTTCGAGCCCTGTTCCTCCAATTATTCCTATCATTTTGTAAGTATTTATTTTTCTTCCTCCTCATCTTCATCCTCCTCATCCTCTTCTTCAGTATCTTCATCATAACCAGGCATGCTGACTTCAATTTGTTTTAGTTTTGCTCGTTTTTTTGCATTCTCGGGTTTTTCTGTACTTAGTTCAGGATTTTCAATCAATTTAAGATCATAAGCTAAAAATTCATCACCGGGGAAATATCTTAATGCTCTTGTAATAACACTGAGGGCACTATCAGTTAGTGGAGGATCCTTTGAAATGAGAAAGTTAACATATAAATCAAATGCATCAACCATAATAAATTCTGTGTTAGCAACTGAGTCGGGTCGGTTTGTATCCATAGTCTTAAAAACATCCCTAATTATAGGATTTCCTGTCGCAGTATCTCCTGTCATCGAACACAAAACACCATGCATAAAATATAAATTCACATCTGTATAAGTCTTCAAAATTTTTCTCATAAACGAACTGGCTTTTGATAATTTATTTACAGAAACGTAATGATCAATATAATAAATCCCAGTCATGGCAATTTCTTCAAGCATGAAATTGTTTGCAGGAAAGTAAAATTTTGCTTTTTTGTCTTTTTTCTTTGCCGTAACCGAGTATTTTAAAGCTAATTTATAAGCGTTTACATACTGTGGAACTTTGTAAATAAGCAGCGTGTCTTTTAAACCCATTAGGAAAATCTTTGAATATGTACTCGCTAAATACAAATATACTTCTGCATCATTAGCATATTTTTCTTGTAAAATCATTCGGTCTGCCTTAAAATTGCAGTCTTCCCATTGTTCGTTTTTATAATAATTTTCAAGCTTTTTGTGTTTACCACCAACTACTTGTGAAAAAGAAAGCTGTGCTATTGAAATAATTATTACTAATAAAAGTGCTTTTCTCATACTAAAAAATTTATGCGGAAAAAATAATAAAATTCTAATTATTTACAAAATATATTTTGAAGAAATGATTTTTCAAAAACTATTCCGTTTTTATAAACAGATATTTTAATTGCATTTTTTTTAATTATTTATTAGATTTTGCTAATTTTGTTTAGCTAAAATAGAATTTGAAGTAATTACATTATTACAAGCCGCATATTATAATACTTAGTTTGATTTTGAAGCAAAAACAAAAATATCGTAAATGAAAAAGAGAATATTGGTTATACTTATTGTTTTAATGTGTTTAAATAGTTACGGACAATTAAATTTTCCGGAAGACTTAATTAGACAGACTACTCAAAATTATAATAATCAGGAATATAAATTCACTGACTCCGAGCCAGACATAAATGATTTACAACTTAATAATATCGGTGAATCATTCCTAAGGCAAAACAATTTATTAAATAATATAAAAGTAGATTATAATAATTCAAAATCTTCAGATACCTTATTTATTGGCTTAACGCCGGGAGATTCGTTGTATATTACAGGTGATTACAATTACAATGGGACTATTTTTGTCTTAAATGGAGGTAAACTTGTTTTCGAAGAAGCTAACACAGTTATAAACGGAGATTTGATTGTTTGGGGCGATGATTCAAAAGTATGGATTATAAATTCCACAATGCATTTCCCACAAATATTTATTTATCAGAGATCATTGATGTCAGTTGCAAATGCGGAAGTATTCGTATTAAATTCAACTTTCGATTATTATGGTTTGTCTCACGATCTGGTTATATCTGAGAACGCTAATGTTTATTGGGAAGATGTTACAAATAACGGATTTACTACTTGTGGCTTGTCATCAGGAGCTTCGATTGAAATAAACGGAACAAATCAGGCAGGTGAATTTATTATGACAGACAATACTAATGCAAGTTTTGTAGATGCCACAACAGTTTTAGTTTGGCATCATATTCAGGATGGATCAGTATTTGACTTTAGTTTCCCTGATGGAACTTACATAGAAAACTTCGTTTTTGAAGGATTTGATGTAGGTGTTACAGAAGTAGATTATTCATATAACATTGTAAATTGCAGTGAAATAATGTGGGGATTAATGCCCGAAGCTAATAGTGATGTAACTATTTCAGATTCTCAAATAAGAACTGTGGGAGTATGGTTTAACAATCTCCCTGCTTACGAAGTATCCGGTTTAGTTAATAATTCACATTATTCTGATTTTGTAGCTCCATTAAGCGACCATAATATACATTTTATCAATTCTGATGTTCAAACATGGAGCTTATATATGTTTAGTGGAGCGGAAGGAACTGTTTCTAATTGTATTTTAGGAGAAGTCGGGACTATGGGCAATAGTGAGTGTACAATACAAAACTGCCTGATTGACGGTTCGGGAGGATATCTTTTTGCAACTGATACATCAGTTTTAATGAGTGCTTTTTCATATCTTAGTTGTAATTTCCAAACCAGCGGTAATGCTTTTGGTATTATGGCTTATGGAGCACAGAATATGGGCAAATGTATTGCCTTCGAAAAATCTGTTATGATACTAATTCAAGTTAATTTAATTCAACAACCCATTTATTATGACGATGCTATGATGTGGTATTTGTATCTGGATGGTCCTGCTGAAGGAAATACTGATTCGGAAATATCTATTATAGGTTCTGCATGGATTGAAAAAGCCTCTGATTATTATCCCACTGAGTTCGGCTGGTATGTGGTTGATTATCAGGTTGTTGGAACGGATGAATGGTTTCCTGTTTGTGATACAGTATATAATGAAGCATTTTCTGAAGAGTTGTGTGTTTGGAATACTAGTGGATTGGCTCCCGGATATTTTAATATAAGAATCACAATGTGTGATAACACTGAAGATCAGAATGAGGTAGAGGCCGTTATGCAACTTGTCTTAACAGATATGCCTGTTAGTA
>JAQVEY010000333.1 GCA_028697515.1 Bacteroidales bacterium
AAATGACTTTTTTCAGACAAAGCTCCGGTAGGACATACCATAATACATTGACCGCAATTAACACAACTAGAAGTATTTAGTCCCTGATTAAAGGTGGTTCCAATTACGGTTTTACTTCCTCTGTTTATAAAATCAATACATGATACACCCATAACTTCTTCACAAACCCTTACACATCTACCGCATAGGATACATTTGTCAGGATCTCTAACAATGCTTGCACTTGATCTGTCGATATGGTTATTGTTTTTCAATCCTTTAATTCTACGTTCTCTAACATGCAATTCTTCAGCAAGGTCCTGGAGTTCACAATTTTTGTTTCTAACACAGTACAAACAATCATCAGGATGATTAGATAATAGAAGTTCTACAATTGTCTTTCTTGAATCTACAACACGAGGAGAATGAGTTAAAATTTTCATTCCTTCCTCTACAGGTGTAGAACATGAGGTTACTAACTTGTTTGTCTTAAGATTTTCCACTACACACATTCTGCATGAACCTGTAGGAAACATATCCTTGATATGACACAAAGTAGGAACCTTAATCCCATTTCGTTTTAGTACGTCCAGAATTGTCTCGCCTTTTCTGGCTTCGATTTGTTTATTATTTATTTCTATCAAAAAACTCATAACAGTATGTTTTAAAATTATACAACATGAATAGCGTCGAAATTACAAGCCTCAAAACAAGCTCCGCAACCAATACACTTGTCTTCGTTAATAAAATGAGGCGATTTTCGGGTACCGATAATTGCACCGACAGGACATTTTTTAGAACAAACAGTACAACCTGTGCATTTATCGACATCAATTTTATAAACTTTCAAGTTTTGACAAACACCAGCAGGACAAGTTCTATCAAATACATGTGCTTCGTATTCATCTTTAAACCATTTAAGAGTACTCAAAACTGGATTGGGAGCAGTTTGACCGAGTCCGCAAAGTGATGTATCTTTAATAACATTACAAAGTTTTTCAATTTGCATTACACCTTTAAATCGGTCCAGTGCCTCTGTATTATCTCCCTGTTTAGGTTTGGAAGTTATACTTTCGAGAATTTCAAGCAATCTCTTTGTTCCTTCGCGACATGGTATGCATTTGCCACAACTTTCTTTCTGAATAAAACTCATAAAAAATTTGGCAACATCAACCATACAGTTATCTTCGTCCATAACCACAAGACCACCCGAGCCCATCATAGCTCCAACTTTTATAAGCGATTCATAATCTATTTGAATATCAAGATTTTGTTCAGTAATACAGCCACCCGAAGGACCACCAATCTGAACAGCTTTAAATTTCTTATTATTTTTAATACCACCTGCAATATCAAACAGAATTTGTCTGATTGTTGTTCCCATAGGAATCTCAACTAAACCAGTAAGTTTAATCTTTCCGGATAAAGCAAATACTTTTGTTCCCTTACTATTTTGAGTACCTGTTGATGCAAACCAATCAGCACCATGATAAATTATTGATGATACATTAGAGAAAGTTTCAACATTATTGATAACAGTAGGTTTTCCAAACAATCCGCTGGTAGTAGGAAAAGGTGGTCTTGGACGTGGCATTCCTCTTTTACCTTCGATACTATTCATCAAAGCTGTTTCTTCACCACAAACAAATGCTCCGGCTCCTTTTTTGATTTTTATCTCGAAATTAACTCCTGTACCAAAAATATTTTTACCTATTAAACCGTATTCTTTAGCTTGCTTAATTGCAATTTCCAATCTTTCGATAGCCAAAGGATATTCTGCTCTAATATATACATAAGCTTTTGTTGCACCGATAGCATAAGCACCTATTGCCATACCTTCGATAAGACGGTGCGGATCTCCTTCGATAACTGCTCTGTCCATAAAAGCTCCCGGATCTCCCTCATCAGCATTACAAATTAAGTATTTTTGATCACTGACTTCGGAATTAGCAAATTTCCATTTGCGTCCGGTTGGGAATCCTCCTCCTCCTCTGCCTCGTAAACCACTTTTTTCAATAATATCACAAATATCTACTGGCTTATAAATATTGATTGTTTTAATGTAACTTTTATAACCATCTCTGGCAATATATTCATTAATATCAACAGGATCAATAATTCCAACATTTTTAAGTACTAATCTTTTTTGTGGTGCAAAGAAAGGATGTTCATTCAAAAATGCTATGGATTCCCATTTTTTTGCATTTGGAACTTCTATTTGACCTAAAATAAGAGCATCTTTCGGGATTTTTATTTCTTTTAGCATTGATTCCAAGATATTCTCAACCTTATCGAAAGTAACTTCTTGAAAAGAAAGTCTGTTAAATCCCGGTAACTGAATATCAACAATAGGCTCAACTGCGCATAATCCAATACAACCTGTTTCGATTATCCTTGCTTTTATTCTATTGTCCTTAAGATAGTTTTTAATAACTTCCAGAGTTTTCCCTGCTCCTGCTCCTAATCCGCAGGTACCTGCTCCCACATATATAATAGGTTCAGAAATGACTTCATGTTTCATAACAGAAATCTGATCTCTGACTTGTTTATCTTTTGAATTTCCTGAATAATCTCTTAAAACCTCGTTTATAAGAAACTCTTTATATTGATTTTTTACTGTGCTCATAGTTCAACTTGTTTACGATAGTTATCTAATATTTCTTTTATTGACTCACTGTCAACTTTAGCGTGAAAATTTCCGTTAACTGATATTACAGGAGCTAATCCACAAGCACCCATACAAGCCACCTCTTCTATACTGAATATCCCATCACGTGTAGTATTTCCTGCTTTAACACCAACATATTTTTCAATAGTCTGAAGAACTGTTAGAGAGCCTAAAACATGACAAGCTGTCCCCCTACAAACCTGAATATGGAATTTTCCAAGCGGACTAAACCTGAATTGATTATAAAAGGTTGCTACACCAAAAATTTTACTGGTAGGCATCTCTAAATAGCCTCCAACCTGTATAACTGAATCCTTAGATAAAAAACCTTCATTTTCTTGAATATCCTGCAAAATTGGAATTAAGTTTTCCTTAGCTCCTTCAGGGTATTTTTGCAATATGTCTTTCATTTCTGCTTTCATACAATATTTTATTTATATGATATTTCGGAGCGCAGTGTTGATACACAGTGCTCCGAAAATTCTATTATTAATTGATGTGTTTCTTAATCTCTTCGATAATTTTTGTTGCATCAACAGGTTTTCTGATAAAACCTTTTACTGGGAACCAGTATGTTTGACCATCTTCTCCTTTATAATCTATACCAGCTGTTCCATCTGAAATGTTTTTCAGAAGTATAACCTGTAAATCTTTGAAGTTAGGATCTTTTCTATATTCTCTGGCCATTTCCTGAACACTAACTTTTGAAGTTACAAGAATGTCTATCGATGACTGAATCAAAAACGGTATATTTTTAAATTCAGGATTACTCAACATTTCTCTTGCCATATCAAAACCCTCATACTGAGTAGTCATCATAACGTCGAGGATTGCTAAATCTGGATGCTCAGTGCGTAATTTCATAAGACCTTCTTCCTTGTTTACTGCAGATATTACTTCGTAGCCT
>JAQVEY010000334.1 GCA_028697515.1 Bacteroidales bacterium
CAGTGCCACTTCGACTTCTCTCAGTGCATCGCCCTGTGGTTAATTTCAGTTGGAATGTTTTTTTTATTTTCTACTTTTCATCAGCTTCTCATAGGCATACATCTCATCTCTAAGTCTAGCCGCTTCGATAAAGTCAAGTTTTACAGCAGCGGTTTCCATTAGCTTTTTTGTGTTTTTTATAGCTTTTTGCAATGCTTCTGCAGACATGAATTTTACAACAGGGTCTGCGGCGATACTAGTTTCAATTTCTGCTCCGTATTCTTTATAATCAACTTCTATTTTTCTTCCAAGGATATCGCGTTGAGCTTTAAAAATTTGAGTTGGAGTGATATTATTTTCTTGATTATATTTTAATTGTTTTTGTCTTCTTCTGTTTGTTTCATCAATAGTTCGTTGCATAGAACCTGTAACTTTATCTGCATACATAATAACTTTGCCATTAAGATGTCTTGCTGCGCGACCTGCAGTTTGTGTTAAAGCTCTTTCAGAACGAAGAAAGCCTTCTTTATCAGCATCAATTATTGCTACTAAAGAAACTTCCGGTAAATCAAGCCCTTCACGAAGAAGATTTACTCCAACCAAAACATCGAATTGTCCTGATCGTAACTCTGAAAGGATTTGAACCCTTTCAAGTGTGTCGACATCGGAGTGTATGTATTTACATCTAACCTCAAACTTGCTTAGATATTTTGTAAGTTCTTCGGCCATTCTTTTTGTCAGCGTTGTAACTAATACTCTTTCGTCTTTGTCAACTCTGATATTTATCTCATTCATTAAATCATCAATCTGATTTAGAGAACTTCTAACCTCAATAACTGGGTCAAGCAATCCGGTAGGTCTTATTACTTGTTCAACAATTACGCCACCGCTTTTTACCAGTTCATAATCTGCTGGTGTAGCACTTACATAGATAGTCTGATTCATAAGAGATTCAAATTCAGCAAACTTCAATGGACGATTGTCAATAGCTGCAGGAAGCCTAAACCCGTAATTGACTAAGTTCTCCTTCCTCGACCTATCGCCACCATACATAGCTCCGATTTGAGGCACAGTTACATGGCTTTCGTCAATTATTGTAATAAAATCCTGTGGAAAATAATCAATCAGGCAAAATGGTCGTGACCCAGGCTGTCTGCCATCAAAATATCTAGAATAATTTTCTATACCGCTACAATGACCTAATTCACGAATCATTTCAAGATCATAAATAGTCCTTTCTTTTATTCTCTTTGCCTCCAGTGGCTTACCAATACTGTTAAAATAGGCTACTTGAGCCATCATGTCATCTTCAATCTGAATAATTGCTTGTTTTATTCTTTCTTTTGTTGTAACAAAAATATTCGCAGGATAAATTTTTGCTGTTAAAAGAGATTCGATTTTGTTGCCTGTATAGGGTTCAAAAGAATATATTTCTTCAATTTCCTCATCCCAGAATATGATTCTTAAAGCAATGTCATGATAAGCTAAAAAGACGTCAACAGTATCACCTTTAACCCTAAAACTCCCACGCCTGAAATCAATATCAGAACGAAAATATAAAGAATCTACAAGATGTCTAAGTAAAATGTCTCTTCCATACTTTTGTTCTTTATGTATTTCCAAAGTATTTGAATGAAAATCTTCAGGGTTTCCAATACCATATATACACGAAACGGAACTAACAACTATAACATCACGTCTTCCTGAAAGCAGAGAGGATGTAGCACTTAAACGAAGTTTTTCAATTTCATCATTGATAGCTAGGTCTTTCTCTATATATGTGTCTGTTACAGGCATATATGCTTCAGGTTGATAATAATCATAGTAAGAAACGAAATATTCAACTGCATTTTCAGGAAAGAATTCTTTAAATTCGGAGTAAAGTTGAGCAGCCAAGGTTTTATTATGACTTAAAACCAGAACAGGTCTGTTAATGTTTTTAATAACATTCGCTATGGTAAAAGTTTTACCACTACCTGTTACCCCGAGCAAGGTTTGGTGATTAAGACCTTTTAGAATACCATCTGTTAATTGGATTATTGCTTCTGGTTGATCACCTGTTGGTCTGTATTCTGATAGTAGTTTATATTCCATGTAAATACTATTGTATTAAATTTTGTAAAATTATCATTAATCATGTTAAAAAATGCTATCTTGCATAAAAAATAAGTATGCTTAGACTTTTTCTTTTAACAATAGTTTTTTCTATTAATTTACTTTCGTTTTCGCAATCATACATTGAGCTTGATGACAATTGTTATTATTTAAATAAGGATGGATTGGAATATTATGAAAAGATATTACCATCCTCATTTGACTTATCAGAATCAGAATATTGGCCTCCAATTTATAAACAAACACATTGGGTTTGCAATCAGGTTGCAGCATCATATTATATGATGAGTTATGAAACGAATTTAAAGAAAGATTTAAGTTCTCAGGATCCTCAAAATATTTTTTCGGTTTATTTTCCATGGAATATAGGTAATGGCGGACATGGCTGGTTTGGTGATAATTACATAATTACAATGGAACTTATTAAAAAACTTGGTGTTCCAAAATTATTAGATAGCCCTGCAGATATTTATAAAGACAGCTCTTTATGGTTGGATGGATATGATAATTATTATGCGGCAATGCATAATAGAATCTCAGATTATTATGTTATAAAGACTAATTCAAATGATGGAATAACTACTTTGAAATCATGGGTTTATGATCATTTTGAAGGTGATGATTATGGTGGAACAGCAACTTTTCTTGCAAATATTGCAGAAGGAGGTGCCGCATTTTTGCCAGCTGGGACGCCACAGGAAGGAGCTTATACTATAACTACTTGTGGGAATGATGCTCTTCATGCCAGAACAATTGTAGGTTATGATGATAATATCTGTTTTGATTATAATAATGATGGACAATATACTACTGATATTGACTTAAACGATGATGATATAATAGATATTAGAGATTCAGAAAAAGGTGGATTTAAACTTGCCGAAAGTTATGGCCCGACATGGCAAGGAGAGGGGTATTGCTGGATAATGTACAAAGCTATGGCAGATGCATATACTGAGGGTGGAATCTTAAATAATAACGTTCATGTAATAAAACCATTAATTAATTATAGCCCTCATTTAACGGCAAGACTTAAAATAACTCATCCCAGTAGAATAAATATTAAGCTGAAAATTGGAATTAGTAGTGATACTCTTTCAGACGAAATTGATTTTATACAGGATTTTCCTATATTAAATTATCAGGGAGGTGATTTGTATATGCAGGGTGGTTCCGAAGAAAGTGATAAAACTATCGAGATAGGACTAGATCTGACAAGTTTTGAAGAATACTTTAACTCTGATTATTGTGCAAAATTCTTTGTTCAAATAATTGAATACGATACCGAAAATCTTAACTACGGAGTTATAGATGAATTTGCAATTATTGATTATTCTGGTTCGGAGCCACGTGAGTTTTTAAGCAACACTCCTACAGAAATTGTAAATAATGGGATTACAGAACTCACATTAAATTTGTGTATGGATTGCGTGGAGGCTCCAAAAATA
>JAQVEY010000335.1 GCA_028697515.1 Bacteroidales bacterium
AGGAGTAAGGCTTGTTTCTCCTGAAGTTATTGAACCCGCACCGTCTTCTGTCCATAAAATATCCCCATAATTTGCAGAAGCTCCGCTAACAGTTGCTGTTTCGTTAACACAAATAGACTGAGAATCACCTGCTGTTGCAATCGGTAGAGGATCAACATCTACATCATAATATGCAATTGCAGTTTGTGGATTACAGCCATTATTACTTGTAACAGTCATTGTTAAAGTTACAGTATTTCCTTCGTCCCCAGTTGCAGGAGAATAAATAGGAGTAAGGCCAGTTTCTCCTGAAGTAATAGAGCCTGCACCATTATCTGTCCACATAATAGTTCCATCAGTTGCAGATGCTCCACTAACTGTAGCAGTTCCATTTACACAAATTGTTTGAGAGCCTCCTGCTGAAGCTGTTGGGAGTGGGTCAACAGTAAGATCCATGGAATCTTCACCAGTACAACCATTGCTATCGGTAACACTGACTGAATATGTGCCAGTTGCGCTAACATTTATGTACGAGTCTGTGGATGAAGTATTCCAAATATAATCAACATAAACTCCGGGGGATAATGTTACTGGTGTTTCTGAAATACAAACAGTTTGATTTCCACCTAGATCAGGAGTAGGTAGAGGATGAACAGTAATAAAAATACTTGCCCAATCGGACCATATTCCATTATCATCAAGCACTCTCAGTTGATATGTAATATCACCTGTTGGAGATACATCAGGGTTTTGCGGGTCATTGATTCCTACTAAATGATCCCAGTCATACTGAACAACAGAGCCACATACAGCAGTTCCATCACCAAGAAGCGTTATGGTTTCGCCACTACAAATTTCTGTATCACTTGCATCAGCTATTGCTGTAGGGATACTTATTCGATAATTCAAGTTGCCGGAATTTGAATATCCGGTACAACTATAGTGCATACCAGCAATATTATAAGTTCCTGAAGCCGGGCATGTCCAGACAATCGAAGCAGATGTTGATGAACTACAGCATGGTCCATTATCATCAGCGCTTGCTACTTGCGTCCATGTATTATCAAAGATACGGATATAAGTATCTTCACTTATATCACAGAAATTGAAAGCATAAGCAACGCCTTCAGTTGCGGTAAAAGTCCAGAAACTGATTTTATCAATAGTATTAGGAGATGTTTGCCATGTTGTTGTGGGTGTGATTGTTCCTTGTCTTTGCCAAGCATCATTCGAACGACTGTAATACATGGTGCCTGCATTTGTAAAATCAGTGCATGAATAATGTGCAGCACTAATGTAATATGTTCCACTTGTTGATGGTGTCCAACTTATTGAAGCTGGAGTCCCAGAACAAAATGGACCACTATCATCAGAAGAAGTAATTAGATTATTGAAACTGTCATAAATCCTTATGTACGAATCTTCAGAATTTGAACATAATGTAAAATTATAGTAATAAGATGTTGATGCATCAAATTTCCAATATGGAATAGTTCCTGCCGCATAATTTGAGCTTTGCCATATGCATTGAGAAGGAGTAATCGTTCCTAAATCGGTATTTGCACATGTTGGAATAAATGAAACTCGCAATGTTGAATAAGTATTTAAAGTTTCAATACCTTCCCAATAAGTAGGTTCTTCATTATTTTCACTTCTGTCTTTTACTCCCACAACGTACCAGTTTCCTGCGAGTTTGCTTTCAAAATCAGTTATGCCGGAAGCATTATAAACAACATCATAATTTGTCAATCCGTCTCCTTTATCCCAGTTCCAACCTGGATCAGTATAGTAATTAGTCCCATCATTTATGTCATCGTACCATGTTGCGCTATTAAAATCTTTTTCACCACCTAATGCAGTATTATTAGCACTAGTTACATTATTGGTCATATTATTAACTTCAGGTCCAATTTCATTATAATCTGTTAGACAGTCACAATCTCCTATCCATGAGTCCCAACAAGTTGGATATGTATCAGATATGTATGTTTGATATTGTACGCCTGTTATATCTGTAGCATCTGGAAAAGCAGATATGTCAAATTTATCAAGCATACGAGCATAGTTATGGTCTTTCATTATTACGTCTTCATCCTCCATCGTTCCCACTTGAATAAAGTAACTCCCTTCCCAAGCTTCGATTACCCAATTAAAGGGGTTTGAACCATCGTTATCAACTTCTATGGCATTGTGATATATTTGCATATCCATTTCTCCACTAGTTGCGTCTTTTGCACCATTTTTTTCTGGATGAATTATGTATAAAATTTCTTTACGTATAGGTTCATTAGTGGGAATGTCAACCCATGATAATTGTTTTCTTATTTCAGAGGGTAAATCATTAATATTACCATTAAAACCAATAGGTAATAGAGGATAAGCATTTGGTCTCATAGTAATTATTGCTTGTTTTTCGCCTGTGGTAAGATCAAAAACCCGCATGTATGGAGTTTTGTAATTATAGTCTTCTGGTAAATCTTTTTGAAAATCTGTTTTTATTGGGAGATAAGGAGCTGTTCTCAATCGCATTTCATTAAAATATCCTGGATATTCTCCATCATTAGGATTCAAATAATCTTCTCCATATGTATTTATTACATATTCTATAGGGGCGTATATTTTTAAAAAATACTGTGATACAATTTCAACTTCACTGATGCCACTCTTATTTTCAAATGACTCTGCAATATAAGTAATGTCTTCCTGTGCTTCCCATAAAATATATCCTCGATAAATTGACAGATCAAGGTCTTTTGGATTGTACTTCTTTTGTAGATTTTCTTCGGAAACAAAGAATTGGTAATAGATTTTATCATCTATTTTAACATATCTTAATTCATAATACGGAACATCCTGAGATATAAATCTGCTAGGATCATCTTCACGAAAAATCCCTTGCTTGTTTTTTCTAAACCATACTTCATCTGCAGGAATTAATTTTTGAACATTTGGATCATTTTCAGACAGAATCACCATATCTTCTTCAATATCTCTGACAGGATTCTGAGCATCATAATATTCTGCTGACTGAATGTCGTAACCACAACAAACGCTTGGTTGTTTTGTTGTTGCTTCAGATATGTAGGGATAGACATCAGGTAACTGTTGTGCCGAAACGAAAAAACTTAAAAATGTAAAGGTAAAAACCCAGAAAACCAGAAAGATCTTTTTCATCTTATATAAATTTATTAATAAACTAATTTATAACTACTTAAACTCGATTATTTTTATCACTTGAGAAGGTATATTAAATATACCATTAATAAAAATAACTATACATTATCTGCCAATGTAAAAATAACAAAAAACTAAATAATAATTTAGCATTGTTTAAATTATTTAATAAAAATTTAAAAGTTCTCTTGACTAAAAGAACGAATAAACTCTAATACATACTTCTACCAGACCCTATTGGTTTCATAGGGATACGATAAGTGAGAACAATCTCGTAAGAACCATTTTGGTAAGCTGCAATATCAGAAGTTGCAAAATCGACAGCAAAACCGAAGTCAAATTCTTTAAATCTAAGTCCCAGCATAGCGATAATATCCCCTGAAGTACG
>JAQVEY010000336.1 GCA_028697515.1 Bacteroidales bacterium
CTTTTATGGCATCCAAATAATTAATCATCTAAAGCTTGTTTTCAGCAAAACACAAAAATATAAAAAATGTTCATACTTTGGAATAAAAATGTATAACAAGTTTTCAGCTTATCTATTATTTAAAACCTCTTGAAGGGGTTTTCCTGTTGTAGCAGGCGGTGCAGGGGTTCCAAGAACCATTGAGATGGTTGGCGCTATATCTGTCATATTTATTTGGCCGAATAATTTTTGTTTTTTTACTTTCCAACCATACCAAATTAAAGGTACATTCGTGTCATATTTATAGCCCGAATTATGGTCTGTTGCAAAAGGCACATCTTCAATCCATCCTGCTTTAAGCGAAATCATGATATCTCCCGAACGTTTTTGATTGAATGAATTTTGCATTTTTTCGGGCATTCCTTGACGGAAAATAATATTCTGAAATTGATGCGAACTTATTGCATTCGAAATTCCAGTTGAGTTAATTATAAATGAAATAACCTTTTCCTGAAATTCTGCAAGAGGAATTTGCGAATCTTCAATCAAAATTTTGTTAAGAAATATTTGATTATTGCTAAAATCGAGAATCCAATCACCTTCACCGTAAACAGCTTTAAGATAGGATTTCAAAAGTGCTAGCATATAATGTTGTTTGTAATTTCCTGCAGGCATCTTATTGTCAATAAGATATTGCGGGGTTTCGGATATTCCATGGTTAGAAGTAAGATAAATAAGAACATTGTTCTTTCCTACAGTTTCTTCAATTACATCAATTAGATGCCCTAGGTCACTATCTAGACGCAGAAATAAATCTTGAACTTCTATTGATTGCGGACCGTATAATCTTCCAATATTTTCAGGAACTGTATAATTGATAAAAAGAAAATCAGTATTTTCATCTTGTCCCAAGTTTTCATTATAAATTGTCGCAATTGCCATATCTGTAGTATGAGTATTCCCTTCAGGAATCATCATCATAAGCTCATAGTCGGGAATTGTTTTAGTAATATCAGAATAGTTATATGGAAATACTTTATAAACCCCGTCAATTCCGAATTCGTATACACTTGAATCTGGTAAAACTTCATTATACTGTTCGATTGGCAACATAGGTTTCCATTGACGTAAAAGATACTCATCTGGCATTCTCTTATTGTTTACTTGATTTACCCAATCAGGAATTGTATCAAGATAATATGTTGAACTTACCCAATTACCGGTTTTAACGTCAAACCAATAAGCTGCATCTGCAGTAAATCCTCCAGTTATTACTGCTCCATAAGGGTCAAGAGATATGCTTATTATATTTGATTTCCCTCTATTGAAAAGTTTTGCTTCATCGCTAAAAGTTGTTGAGAAAATATTTTTTGGTGAATATGCGTTTTTGGATGTTTTATCTCCTGTTATTTTACATCTTGTGTCTTCTATACAAATCTCTTTCTTATTTGTCAGAGGATTAAACCAATAATCTGATACTATACCATGTTCTGAAGGTTCAGCTCCAGTTACAATTGTTGCGTATCCTGGTGCTGTCTGAGTCAAACTGTAGTTAAAATTTGCATTTTGACAATACGTTCCATTTATAGCAAGTTTTTTAAAACCTTTTATGCCAAAATTTACCCAGAAACGATCTATATAATCTTGCCTCATTTGTTCAACAACAATTCCTACAACCAATTTTGGCTTATCTGATGGAATTATAGTTTCTACTTGTGAATATGTATTAATCGTGATTATAAAAATGGTAATTATCAGTAATGTTTTCTTCATTGAAGCTGAAATTTAGTTTTAACTTGTAAATATAGTTTCTAATGGCGAGTCTTGTTCTAATTAGGTTAAATTTTATGAATAGCATGCTGTTAATAATAGTAATTGCAAAAGCATTATGAAAATTTACGAAAATCTTAAGAAATTATTATGATTATGCAGATTCAAGTTGGATAACTTTGTCTTGAATTGCGTAATTATTGAATTTTAGAATTAATTTTATTGAGATATGTTTAAAATTGAATTTATGAAAAAGATATTCACAATACTGGTATTTTCACTTTTATTTGTTGGCATTGTCCTTTCACAAGAAGAGAATTTTATTATGGATAGAAACAATACAGAGAAATTGGTGTCTCCGGGAATGCTCGATAATCACATGATTTCTTTGATGAATCAGTATAACATAAGTGGAGTGAGTGCAGCAATTGTAAAAGAGGGAAAAATTGTTTGGAAGTCTTCGTATGGACTTGCAGATAGGGAGAATCTTTTACCTACAAATGATTCAACTTCATTTCTTCTGTATTCTATTACTAAAACATTTACAGGAATTGGTTTGATGCAATTGTATGAAGATGGAGAATTCTTATTGGATGATGCTATTAATGATTATTTGCCATTTGAAGTTGTGCATCCGGATTATCCCGCCGATGTGATTACTTTCAGGATGTTGATGACACATACTAGCGGAATTAAAGATAACTTTACTGTTATTAACTCACTTTTAACTTATAATGTAGATACTGATCTTGAATTGGTTGCGGTACTTGAGGATTATCTGGTTGAAGGCGGTGAATATTATGGAGAAAATACTTCATTTACCAATAGTCGTCCGGGGACATATTTTTCTTACAGTAATGTTGGTGCAGCCCTTGGTGGATTTTTGATTCAGTGTATATCTGGTCAGGACTATAGATCTTATATTGAAGAAAATATTTTTGTTCCATGTGGTATGACAAATAGTTTTTTTAGAATTTCGGAATGTGATGAGGAAAATATTGCAATGGAATATTCATATTCCGAATCAGATTATGAAGCTAGTGGAATAAAATGTAATCCTTTTTATCCAGCAGGATTTTTAAGAAGCGATATTAATGATATGTCAAAATACCTAAAAATGTTGCTGAATAACGGGACTTATGAGGAAACCCAAATTATTGATTCTGATATTCTAAACATAATGATGACAGAATATAATCATGATATTGCGCCTAATTCGGGATTGTTTTTTGGTTATGATCCCGATAATGATTTGTGGGGTCACAATGGCGGTTTTTATGGTGTTAAAACAGGTATGTTTATGGATAAGGATGAGGATTGGGGAGTTGTTGTATTATCTAATGGTGCAGGTGAACCATGGCAGATTCTATTTATGCTTTATCAGTATGCAAAGGATTTTGAGATTTTTAATATTACAGAAATAATTATTGATGATACTGATCATGATTTAATTCTCGAACAAGATGAATCAATAGGTTTAGATATCACCATAAGAAATAATTCAGATTTTGATTTTGAAAACATTAATGCTCAGATAATTTGCAATAATGATTTGATAAGTTTTAGTGATGATAATGAACTTATTTCGTTTTTGAATTCAGGAGAAACCATTAGTGTTCCTCTTGATTATCAATTCAATCTGGGTAGTTTCATTGAAGGATTCGAAGAAGAATTTATTATTGAATTGTTTTGTGATGAAGTTTTGATAGATTCAGCTGTTTTTACTTTGTATTTTGGAAATGCGGATGTCTTATTGATAAATGACGAGGAGCATGTTTACAGAAATAGAAAT
>JAQVEY010000337.1 GCA_028697515.1 Bacteroidales bacterium
TATGACCAGATTGTTAACGGTAGTGGAGAAGATTCTTATGAAATAATAAAAAATCCTAACTCAGCACGATTAATAAATTCGTTCAAAATTAGTGGGCGAGGAGAAAAAAATCTTGCTGTTGGAATTTTTAATGCTGTTACAGCAAATACTTATGCAAAATTGGATTATTTTGGAGATTCATCCGCTAACATTCTGACCGAACCTGCCGCAAATTATAATATTTTTGTATTGGACCAGATAATAGGCAAAAATTCTTACGTAAATATTACAAATGCTAATGTAATAAGACCAGGGAATTCGTATATGTCTAATGTAACTGCTACTTCGTTTAAGATTATGGATAAATCAAATCGCTTTGGGGTATCAACTTTGGCATCTTATGGTATGCAAAGAAAAGAAAGTCTATATCTTACTGACGGCTGGTATGTACAATCCGAATTTGGGAAAATGACAGGCACATGGATTTATTCGCTTGGTACAGAATTAATTACCGACAAATACAATCCTAACGATTTGGGTTATATGACAGAGTTTAATCAAATATCAAATACTGCATCGCTTGGGTTTAGAAAGTTTTCTCAATTCTCCATTTTTAACGAAACTATAAACACTTTAAGTTTATCATATAATACATTATTTAAAGATTTAAGTTTTACTCAGGCAGAAATAAATCTTGAAAACTATGCAACAACAAAAAAACATCTGTCAATTTGGAACAATATAACATTCCCATTAACAGACCTTAATGATTATTATGAGCCAAGAGATGGTATAAGCTTTTACAAACGTCCGGCATTGTATTCTGAATATTTGTTTATATCTACAGATTATAGGAAAAAGATTGCAGTAGATTTTAGAGTAAGTTTGTATGGCGATATTGAAGAGAGAAAAGGGATATGGGGAAGCATAAGTCCTATAATAAGGTTTGGAAAAAGAACAAGTTTAAGATACACCTTTTCAGGAGATATAGATAATGGAGCAGCAGGATATTTTTCGAATACCGACAGTAATATAATTTTTGGTCAACGCGATGTGATAACAATAACCAATACGATAAATTTATCTTACGTATTTACGAATAAATTATCTGCGACATTTAAGTTAAGACATTATGTTTCCACAGTTGATTATTATAAGTATTTCGATTTGTTACCAGATGGGAATCTTAATGATAGACCAGATTATAATTTTGAAGGAGATTACAACTTTAATATTTTTAATTTTGACCTGTTGTTTTCATGGAATTTCTTACCAGGAAGTTACTTGTCACTAATGTGGAAAAATCAAATATTTGCAATCGGTGACATTCCCGAATCAATTCAAATGCCAGGATATTTCGAAAGTTTTAAAAATATTTGGATGGAATCTCAAGCCAATAGCTTTTCTATTAAATTGATATATTATTTGGATTATAGTAGTCTAAAGAATATATAAGAACAGATTTCTCGCTGCGCTCGAAATGACTGTGAAAATCGGGAGCTAAGGTCGGCGACAAAATCAGATGTAAATAAAAGAACTGAAAATTAAGTCGCCGACCGATATACCACCACCAACAGTCATTTCGAAGCCAGACGTAGGAAGGCTGAGAAATCTGTTAAAAACTCAGCTTCTTTTTTTATTCCACAAACTTAATTGCTTTGATATTGTGCAAAAAAAAAATTGCCTGAAATTTTTTCAGACAATTTTTTATATAAAAACTCTCCTTTTACTTTCTATTCATTTTAGCATCTATGCTTAAAGTAGCATGTGGTACAGCTTTCAGTCTTTCCTTGGCAATCAGCTTGCCGGTTTCACGACAAATCCCATAAGTGCCTGTTTCTATTCTCATCAGTGCTGCCTGCAAATGCTGAATGAACTTTTGCTGGCGTTGGGCAATCTTTCCGATTTCTTCTTTCGACAAAACATTAGCTCCTTCTTCAAGTACTTTAAAGGTGGGAGATGTATCCATTATGTCGTTGGTATCTTCATGACTTAACATACTTCTGTAAAGCTCATAGTCTTTTTGAGCTTTTTCGAGTTTTTTCAGGATTATTTCCTTGAATTCCTGCAGTTCCTCGTAACTGTATCTGGTTTTTTCTTCTTCACCCATAGTCCTAATTTTTTAATTATTACACTTTTTCAACTCTCAATTGAGTTTCAAAATTATTCACTTCTACGCTCACATATTTATTTTGTTCCGTTTTGTTAATAATTTTTATCGAATTCGCTAATGTTTGAGAGCATATATATTCTTGAAAGTCTGTAATAGCATTGTCTAGCTCTGGATGAGATAGAATGAAAATATTTATTTTATCTGTTACATCAAAGCCACTTTCTTTACGCAAATTCTGAATTCTGTTCACAAATTCTCTGGCAATACCCTCAGATACCAATTCGGGCGTTATATTTATATCGAGAGCTACAGTAATCTTGCCTTCGTTTGCAACAAGCCATCCAGGAATATCTTCGGATATTATTTCCACATCTTCAGTTGTAATAGTAATTTTTTGTCCTTCGGCTATAATTTCAAAATTTCCCTCTCTTTCGAGTTTAAAAATATCTTTTTGTGACATTGCCATTATTGCTGCGGCAACCTGTTTCATTATTTTACCGTATTTCGGTCCCAGAACTTTAAAGTTTGCTTTTATCTTTTTGACAAGTATTTCGGAGCTGTCCGACAAAAATTCTATTTCTTTAATATTTGTCTCGGTCATTATTATATGTTGAACTTTTTGTATTTGTTCAACAAAATTATCGCTAATAACCGGTATCATAATCTTTTGCAAAGCTTGCCTTACCTTAAGACTTACTTTACGTCTTAGACTAAGTATCATTGACGAAATTATCTGTGCAAGCTGCATTCTTTCTTCCAGAGCCTTATCAATAAGTTTGCCGTCCGCTGTAGGAAAATAAGACAAATGAACAGATTCGTGATTCTCAGTTGATGTAACCGTAACCAAATCACGATATAATTTGTCCATATAAAACGGTGAAATTGGAGATGCAAGTTTAGCAACATTTATCAAACAAGTATAGAGAGTTTGATATGCAGAAATCTTGTCATCATCATATTCTCCGCCCCAATAACGTTTACGTCCCAAACGAACGTACCAGTTGCTCAGATGATCAATGACAAAATCTTGAATTAATCTTCCTGCCTTAGTGTTTTCATAGTTTTCGTAACAGTCATTTACATCTTTTATAAGGGAATTAAGTAAACTCAATATCCACTTATCAAGTTCAGGGCGTTTTTCTAGTTCAAAATCCTTTTCGCTGTATTTGAAATTATCAATATTGGCATATAAAGCAAAGAAATTGTAAGTGTTATAAAGAGTCCCGAAAAATTTCCTTTTTACTTCATCAACACCTGTCATATCGAATTTTAGATTGTCCCAGGCCTGAGCATTAGTAATCATATACCAGCGTAAAGCATCTGCTCCATATTCGTTCATTGCAGAAAAAGGATCTACTGCATTTCCAAGCCGTTTCGACATTTTGTTTCCTTCTTTGTCGAGTACCAGACCATTAGAAATAATATTTTTATATGATACTG
>JAQVEY010000338.1 GCA_028697515.1 Bacteroidales bacterium
AGAAAATAATGGGCGAGGACAGCAATCATTAAATCAGGTGAAATGAATTCAGATTTTTCGTCAACAAACATAACTCTGTCTGCATCACCGTCATAAATAATTCCAATTTCTGATTTGTTTTTCAGAACATGCTTTTGTAAGTCAACAATATTTTTAGGAACCAGAGGATTTGCTTCATGATTTGGAAAACTTCCGTCAAGTTCATCATAAAAATACATAATATCCGGGCCAAGCAGGTCTTTAATAAACAATCCCGCCATGCCGTTACTACAATCCATACTGATTTTCATGCCTTTTATATCAGGTACATACTGTTTTAAAAATTCGAAATAAGAATCCCTGACATTTATCTCATATAATTTGCCTTTTTTTGCATTAATTGTAACTCTTTGATTTTGCATTAGCTTTTCGACTTCATTCAGTCCTGTATCATAACCAACTGGACGGGCATCTTTTCCAGATACTTTAAGTCCGTTATATTCAGCCGGATTATGAGAAGCTGTTATCATAACAGATGCCTCAAAGCCATATTTTGCAGTAGCCCAATATATCATCGGCGTTGTAGCTAAACCAGCATAATGAACATCCGCACCTGAGTCTGTTATTCCTTGCGTAAGATACTCTAATATCTCTGGTGACGATTCCCGGACATCTCGACCGACCAGCACTTTATTAGTATTAAGAACACTAGGAAGGAAATAACCAATTTTGTAAACATCTTCTTTGTTAAAATCTTTATTATAAATACCTCTGATGTCGTATGCTTTAAATGCTTTCATATTTTTTTCTTCAAAAATACAATATTTTTCATTTGATAAATGTTTTTAGATTATATTTGAAATGTTATTAATCAATTATAAAATTATGAAAAGGGAAAAATTTATTATTTTATTATGTGTGTCAGTTTTGATTTTGTCAATCAATTTGATCTCACAAAATGTTGTAAAAGTTGATAATACTCTTGATTTTCTCAATGCGATAAAGTCAAACACTACTATCGAATTAGCGCCAGGTATTTACAATATAAGTTCGGCTATCGAAAATCAAACTAATGAAAATATTTCGATCATTGATAATTATGACGGATATGAACCCGATATTTATAGAGTCAACAATCTTACAATAAAGGGTAAAGGAGAGGTTAAAATATTGCTTGAGCCGCGTTATGCTTGGGTTATGATGTTTTATAATTGTAATAATCTAAGTATAGAGGGTGTTACATTTGGTCATACCGAAAAGGGCTATTGTATGGGAGGTGTCCTTGGATTTGAAGAATGTAATAATGTTGTAATAAAATCATGTTCTTTGTACGGTAGCGGGACTGTTGGCATAAGTGCAAATAATTGCAGTAATATTAGTGTTGCAAATTCTGATATTCATGATTGTTCTTATGGATTGGTTTATTTGTATAATAGTAATAATATTAGTTTTAGCAAAACTCAATTTAGAAATACAGGCGAATTCAATTTGATTGAAATAATGAATTGTAATACTGTAAAATTCGAAAAATGTAAATTTACTGATAACTTTACGAATGAATATATGCCTCATTTATTTAGTATTGACGAAAACATCTGGTTTGGTTATACTGAAGATGAATCTCAATTAAGCTCAGATATTTGGGTAAAGAAATGTCAATTTAAAAACAATAAAATTCAATCATTTGTTAATAATGACTCTAATTTTATCGTTGTCGGATGTAAATTCAGTAATAATGGGTTTGATCTTTAGGATTAAAATTTTTCCATTCATGACATACTATTTTGACTTTCAGTCTGATAGAACTACTTGATTTTGTTTTTTAGTGTAAAAAATAGGAAAAATGTTTTATATTTGAAGCAGCAAAATAAAGAAAATTGTGCTTATGGTTAGAGTTAAATGTTGGAGATGAATTCTTATAACACTCATTTTAAAAAGTAATTCTCAAAAGAAACGACTAAATGGTTAACTTTTCAAACATAAATAATTTTATTTTAAAAAAAATTACGTTTGCTATATTTGTATTTTTAAATTGTGTTGTTATTGCTGGAAGTCCTCAAGTAGATACGTTTCAATTAGCCGATAATCGATATTCAACAGCTGGATTTCTAAGAGCCGACTCTCTTGTTCTATTGGGTTCAGAATTGTTAAAAATGAATGAGTTTAAAGAATCTATTCTTTATTTTAAAAAAGCATCTGATATATACGCTCACTTAAACGCTTTCCAAAAACAAGCCACTGTTTATCATAAAATAGGGAATGCTTATTTTATGCTTGGTGAAAACACAAATGCAATTGAGTATTTCTACAGTGCCTTAAATATTTGCGAGAACATTTCTGATACAGTAGGTTTGGCTATTTCTTATAATAGTATTGCAACCATCAACGCTAGTCAAGGAAATTTTGATTTGGCACTTGATTTTTATGAAAAGGCAGTGAGAATTGAACTTAGTCTTAATAATACGAAAAATGTAGCATCTATATATAATAATATTGGCAATGTTTATAATGATAAAAATCAAAACTCTAAAGCCTTAGAATTTTACGAGAAGGCCTACTCGATTGTTGACACCTCACAGGTTTCGTCTGAGCTTGCTAAAATAATTGAGAATATTGCCTCTCAATACAGCCATTTTGGGAATTATGCAAAGTCAGAAACATATTATTATCGTGCTTTAGATATCGCAAAGCAAATTAACGATCTGTATCTAGAAGCACATGTTTTGGCAAATATAGCTGATACGTATTTCAAGCAGATGAAATATATGCAAGCTATTATTTATACTTATAATTCATTACAAGTTGCGCAAAAAATTGATGCTAAAAAAGTAAAAGAAATCAACTATCTTACTTTGACAAGGATTTATGCCAATCAATGTAACATTGATTCAATACAGAAATACAGTGATCTTTATCTTAGCATCCATGATAGTATTTATTCGGAATACTCTGCACAAAAGTTAGCCGAACTTAATGTGTTATACAATAGTGAAAAGAATCGAAACGAAATTGATCGACTAAGATTAGAAAATAAATTTAGAAATGATAAATATAATGCTCTCAAGAAGTATATGTGGATAATTTCAATCGGGGGAGTATTAATCGTTTTTATAGGGGTATTTTATTTTATATTATTATGGAGAAAATTAAAAGCTGATAGTACTTTAGTACAAAAAAGTTTAGCACTGTCTCTAGTTGAAGAAAAATTGGAAGAACTAAATATTAAATATGACTCACCTATACAAAATGAAGATAAGATATCGAGATATGCCGCTTCTACACTAAGTGAGGATGCAAAAACTAGTCTGGAGTATGAGTTATATAAGTTGATGAAAAAAGAACGGTTGTTTTTAAATAATTCGCTTACAATCAATGATATAGCTAAGCGACTTCAAACTAGTCGTAGTTATGTTTCTCAAACAATCAACGAAAAAATGGGAAAAAACTTCACTCAATTTATTAATGAATATAGGATTAAAGAGGCTATTAAGATATTTTCCACACCTGAATCTTCAATGTATACGATTGAAAGCATCGCTCAAAAAGTGGGATT
>JAQVEY010000339.1 GCA_028697515.1 Bacteroidales bacterium
TAATGAATGTGACGGATCAATTCAATTAACAATGGAAGGAGCATTTCCTCCATTCCAATATCGATACGCAAATATCCTTTACCAGTATTTTCCAGATAGTGTTCATAACACGTCACAGAACACATTTATTAATTTATGTCCTGCGACTTATAAAGTTACTGTAACAGATGCTATAGGTTGTTTTCAAAGGTACGAATTTACCTTACCAAATCCACCATCTGTTGACTTATCCGTTGGGATATTACAAGCAAATATGGAGTTCTGTGCTGATCCAGGATCGGTTGTGCTTGAGGCAGAATCAAATCAACCAAATCCGGTATTTACATGGAGTAATTCATCAAATGAGTCCAGCATAACTGTTACACCTAATATTGGTGAAAACGACTATTGGGTTAGAATATATGATGCTTGTGATAATTATATGGAAGATCATGTATCTATAGTTTACTCAAATATTCAAGTATCAACATCTTCCAATTTTGATAACGGTACATGTAATGGACAGGTTACTGCTTTTGCAACAAACGGAATAGAACCATACAATTATTTCTGGCAGGCACCAATTTCAGGATTTGGAAGCTCATTCACAGATCTTTGCTATGGTGATTACTACGTACAAGTTACAGATAATATAGGTTGTCAAAAGACTGTTTCTCAAAACGTACAGTTAAACGTATCTGTTTCAAATCCTGCATATAATGATGTTTTAAGTATCTTTCCAAATCCCGCATCAGATATTTTTGTAATCAGCTATAAAAAGAGTGATTATGAAGATGTACTTATTAAAATCAGCGATATTAAAGGTAGTATAGTTTTCGAATCATTCTTAGATAAACAAGAAATTGAAGTGAAAAATTTGAATACTGGTATATATTTCGTAAATCTTTATAAATCTGATGCCGTTATTGCTGTTGAAAAGCTCATTATTACTAAATAAACTGTTATAAGTATAATTAACAATAAAAAACCTCATTTATCTAATCAAATGAGGTTTTTTATTGTTATACATATTAAAAAATATTTATTTTTGAAATTTAAATTATTACTTCAATAAAAATATGGCTAAAGAGATAAAATTCAGTCTGATATATCGGGATATGTGGCAATCTAGTGGTAAATATGTACCACGATTGGACCAGTTAAAACAAATAGCTCCCGTTATTATTGAAATGGGTTGTTTCGACAGAATTGAAACAAATGGAGGAGCTTTTGAACAAGTTAATTTATTGTACGGAGAAAATCCAAATCATGTCGTTAAAGAGTGGACAAAACCATTTAATCAAGCAGGAATACAAACACACATGCTCGAAAGGGCTTTAAATGGGATAAGAATGTATCCTGTACCGGCAGATGTACGAAAGCTAATGTACAAAGTAAAAAAAGCACAAGGGGTTGATATTGCTAGATCATTTTGTGGACTAAATGACCATAGAAATCTTGAACTATCAATAAAATATGCAAAAGAAGCTGGCATGATTTCTCAAGCCACACTTAGTATAACTCACTCGGATATTCATACTGTAGAATATTTTATGGGAGTTGTAGATAAAGCTATGAGTTACGGAGCTGACGAAATTTGTTTAAAAGATATGGCGGGTGTAGGACGACCTGTTTTATTAGGCAGATTGGTACATGAAATAAAAGCATCATATCCAAATGTGATAGTTCAGTATCACGGACATTCTGGTCCTGGTTTTTCTGTTGCATCTATGCTTGAAACAGCAAAAGCAGGTGCAGATTATATTGATGTTGCGATGGAACCTTTATCATGGGGAACAGTTCATCCTGATGTAATAACAATAAGAGAAATGCTTAAGGACGCCGGATTTATTGTGCCTGATATAAACATGAAAGCATACATGCAGGCAAGAACTTTAAATCAACAATTTATAGATGAATTTTTAGGTTATTGGATTAATCCAAAAAACAGAGAAACATCTTCGCTATTAGTTGGTTGCGGACTACCGGGAGGTATGATGGGTAGTATGATGGCAGACCTTGAAGGAGTTCATGCAGGAATAAATCAACAATTGATAAATAGTGGGAACAAGCCTTTAAGTATAGATGATCTTCTTGTAATGCTTTTTGAAGAAGTTCAATATGTTTGGCCCAAACTAGGCTACCCACCACTTGTTACTCCATTCAGCCAATATGTAAAAAATATAGCATTGATGAATGTTATGTTTTTAATTCAAGGCAAAGAAAGATGGGGAATGATTGACAAAAACAGTTGGGACATGATATTGGGTAAAGCCGGAACATTACCAGGACCTCTAGCTCCCGAAATTATTGAAATTGCAAAAGCTCAGAATAAAGAATTCTATACTGGTATTCCTCAGGATGCATATCCTGACGAGTTGGAAAAATTCCGTGCAGAGATGAAAGAAAAAGGATGGGATACCGGAGAAAATGATGAAGAATTATTCGAATTTGCAATGCACGACAGACAATACAGAGATATGAAAGACGGTATTGCCAAACAAAGATTCGAGGAGGAACTTGAAGGATTAAAGAATAAAGTTACAGCACAAAATACAAAAACAAATGCTAAAGAGAATACTAATCCTAAAATTAAAGAAATACGTTCTCCTTACATGGGTAAACTATACTTTGAGCTATCCTCTCTATTAGATCCTGAATGTGTTAAATGTGGCGATATGGTAATGGTAGGAAAACGGATCGGATACTTAGAGTCATATCATACTTATCAGGAAATTGTATCAGATTTTAATGGTAGACTTAAAGAAGTTTTTGTCGAACATGGAGACTTTGTTAATAAAGATGATTTAATTGCTCTAGTAGAAATTGACTAATATAGCTTTTCTAATCTCCAAACTTTCCTGTTTCCATAAACTTGAAAATTCTGGATTGAATCTGCTCAAGTGATTCCTCATTTATTGCTTTTTCAATATCCTCCAGTTTTAGATTGTTCAGATTATTGATATCATTATCAGAAAGTTTAAATACTCTTGGTTCAAAATTAAAAGCACTGTTTATTATTTTTATTACCTCTTCATTCTCTAATGAAATTGATACTAATTTTTCATACACTTTTTCCGAGGTAAATTCATGGCGTTTTTTATATTGAAGCCCATCATTAAATTTTTCTAAATACCATGTATTGATTTGTGATTTTAAATTTTCGAAAAATCGAATATTTCTTTTTTGAATTATACCCGCTGATTTAAAAGATATGTTATTATAATAATCTACAATCGATTTAAGTTCTTCTTCACTCATGTGCGAAATAGCAAACCCTTCTGTATAAACTGTATTGAAATAAACAAAAATTTTCTTTTTGTTGCAAAATTCAAGCATCTTAGGAATTTCCTGCCAGTTTTGCTGCATTGGACACACCGATAGATTTACATAATTATTCTTTTTCTTCTATATTGATATACAACGGTCTAAATTATCTAAAACAGTTTGAAGTTGCGCATTTTTACGTATGCTTTCATATATTTCGGCATCGAGTGAGTCTATAGATACGCCAATGTAAAAATTGCCTTTTTGCAGGTATGATTCAA
>JAQVEY010000340.1 GCA_028697515.1 Bacteroidales bacterium
CCAGTGATTCCAACTATATAGCTTGTGGTGGTTACCCTGCTGTGAGAAGCGATTGTGATACATACTGGGATGGTTGCATTCGAAAAGTATCAAAAGATGGCGATTTGATGTGGGAGAGGTTTTATAGAATGTTTACATATTACAGGTCGGATGGGCTAATGAGGTTTTATAGTACATTAACTTCGATTATTCCAGATCATGGCTCTGATATAATGATACTAGGCTCATCTTATGGACATTATCCACAGCAGCGTGGATTTTTAATGAAAACCGATAGTGTTGGCAGAATCAAATGGTGCAGACATTATTATGCCATTGATAGTTTAACAAGGGGGCAATACTTGGTTTCAATGCAACCAACATCAGACAATGGATTTATACTTGCTGGTTACGGTAATGACTACGACACGCACGGTTACTTCCCTTCCCAACAAGCATGGCTTGTAAAAACTGATAGTCTAGGTATTGATGGTTTATGCTACACTGCTCCACCTGAGCTAAATATTGATATAGTTTTGCCAGCAACTGTAAACTGTAGCGATACAATTACAGTTTATGCATATATTGCTGGCAAATCGGCACCATATACAATTGAAACGAGTATTGGTCAGATAATAGATAGTATTTATTACCCACCTTTATTCGTTCCGGTAGAAATAGGCTTATCAGAGGCAGAGATTGATTGTGGAGGCAATATTATTTATACTCAGCAAATAACCGAGGCTACTCTTAGCAACCACGAATGGGGGCAGTGCATTGCAAAGCCTGTTGAGTTTTACACACCACATTTTTCAGGCAGTCAACAAATTACAATTATGGTAACCGATGCTTATGGTGAAAGCAAAACTATTACTAAAGAGGTTTTTATTAATGATAATTGTGGGAGTGGGATTGGAGGTGAAGAAGTTAATTCTGTAAATGTCTATCCAAATCCGGCTGTAGATAATTTGTATTTGGATTTAGCTGAATTGGTGTCTTCGACTTACTTCGGCTCCGCTCAGCACAAGCCGCTCAGCCACCAATCTCTTAAATGTGAGATATATAATTCAGTTGGTCAGCTTGTAGAGACAGTGCAATTATCAAATAATTTGACAGTGATAAATGTTAAGGATTTTGCTAGTGGTGTATATCAGATCAAGATAACTGAAGAAAATGGAAATGTTCTGGTGAGGGGTTTTGAGAAGCTATAATGAAATAGATTTTTCTTGCAGCTTTAGGCTGCAAAACCACGGAATGTATTCTTGAGGCAGCGTGTAATCCGGACTAAGACAAGATAATGTCTCTTATTCAAATTTATTTTCTTCGCAATCTGTAATTCTATTATGATAAATTTGTTCCATTTCGTCCTCGAAAAAGAATTTGTCTGAAAATGCGGGTTTTAGCTCAGAAATCCAACTTGCATTATCGTCATATTTCGCAAAAAACGGCATAGCAACCCAATCAGGATTTCTTGCCTGAATAAATCTTAAAACAAATACTTTTTCGTTATTTAATTCTGCAAGACCTGAAATCATTACTTTACCTGGAGTACATGACATGCTTGGCCCTCTAACAGTACGACAAATACCACTAATTGAGGAATAAGCCTTTCTAAAAATCTCGTAAGCTTCGGCAATTGGAATTTCAAAGTACTCTTTTGCTCCAGTATCTCTCGCCATAAACATATAATAAGGAATGCAGTTAAGATTTACTTGTTTACGCCACATTTCAGACCATATATCAGCATCGTCATTTATATGTTTTAAAATAGGTGACTGTGTCCTGATTTGTGCACCTGTACTTCTTATTCGTCTAATTGCTTCTTTTACAATATCAGTTTCTAATTCTCGTGGATGACTGAAATGCGCCATAATGGCTAAATTAATACCTTTATTAACAATTGATTCAAATAATCTTAAGATATCATCTGCATCGCTGTCTGAAACAAAGCGATATGGCCAAAATGAAAGTGATTTAGTTCCTATTCTGATGGTTTGTATATTAGTTTTATGAATATTTTCTAAAAGAGGAGAGAGGTACCTGTTCAAAACTTTCATTTTCATAATCATAGGATCTCCACCTGTCAATAAAACGTCAGTTACTTCTGGATGAACTTTTAAATATTTAACTAATTCATGAGATTCCTTAGCAGAAAACTTTAATGATTTTTTACCAATAAACTGTGGCCATCTAAAACAAAAACTACAATAGGCATGGCATGTCTGCCCCGAAGATGGAAAAAATAATACTGTTTCTCTGTATTTATGTTGTATGCCCGATAATGGTCTGTTCTTGTAATATGGAACATTTAAACACGATTGTCCTGCCGGATGTGGGTTTAATTCTTTCCTGACTAAATTTGATATTTCGAATAATTCTTCTTTTGATTTTTTATTATATATAGCATTCTTAACAACCTGATAATGCTCTGGTTTAAGCATCTCCCTTTGCGGAAAACATAAATGAAAAATAGGATCGGTCTCATAAGAATCCCAATTTATAAGCTCCTCAGTAATATAATTATTTGCTCTGAAAGCTAAGACTTGACCAACAATCTCAATATCTTCAATAATCTCTTTAGGTAGTTTTAATATATGTTTATTTTGCTTATAATTGTTAATATTGATTTGTTTGTATTTTTTCATAAATCCCACTTTTATTGATTGTGGATAAATATACAAAATAAATTCATAAAACACATCTAGATTTATACATAATTATATTTATATTCTACATAAACTATTTATATTAATTTAATAAACAAACGTATAAATATTTTAAACCACAAATTATAAGTACGATGCTAAATTACGGACTGACTGCTCTGCAAGGGTTTCTCAAACCGTAGTCGTTATTAACCGTTAGTAACGGATAAATTAGAAATAAAAAATTCAAGACATTAATCGAATAACAGACTGATTGTTCTGCAAGCAAGGGGTTAGGAAATCGTAGTCGTTATTAACCGTTAATAACGGATAATATAAAAATAATATTTATCTTTGCATTATGAAGTGTAAAGTTTGTAATAAAGAAATTGCTGGGAGAAAAGATAAACTCTTCTGTTCTATTAAGTGCAAAAATGATTATCATGTAACCTTAAGATTAGTTACAAAACAAACTGCTTACCCATTAGATAGAATTTTGCATAGAAACAGATCGATTATGCTTGAAATTATGGGTCCGAAAGCTAGTAAGAAAATCGTTATTCGCTCTGAGTTGGTAAAAAAGAAATTTCAATTCAAGTATCTAACTCATTTTAGTATCAACAGTAATGGGAAAATGTATCACCATGTTTATGATTTTGCCTGGATGGAATTTTCTGATGACGAAATAATGATTGTAAGACAAAGAAAACAATGGATTCCTGAAATGGATTAAATTATTTTCAGATTGTACACAGACATGCAATTAAAGAAGCGTTTATTAACCGTTAGTAACGGATAATAATAAAATCAGATTTAAATCGAATAACAGACTGACTGCTCTGCAAGATTTCTCAAACCATAGTCGATATTAACCGTTAGTAAC
>JAQVEY010000341.1 GCA_028697515.1 Bacteroidales bacterium
CTCAGGAAGAAATTGACCTGAGGTGTAAGAAAGTACTTATGGCAAAATACTGGGCTGGATTGAATGATTTTCAACCAATTCCGACCGAAAATTTGTATGAAGACCTTAATAACTCCGATGCCCGTCTGATGCAGCAAAAACTTATTGAAAACTCAATTACTCTTGTTACTAATAAAAACTCAGTAATTCCACTGATGAATTTAGATACATTAAAAATTGCTACAATAAGTTTTGGAATTGAAACTTTAAGTAGTTTTCAAAATCGCTTGAAATATTATGCTGAAACGAACGATTTTGTGTATTCTGAATCCATAAGAGAGTTGGGATATGAAGGTTTGATGGAAGAATTGTCAAAATATGATCTTGTTATTGCAGGAGTGCACAAAACTGTGTATTCGTCATCAAAAAAATACGGAATAAGTGCCGAAACGATAAGTTTTATTGACGCACTTGCAGAAAATACCAATCTGATACTTGATGTTTTTGCAAACCCTTATAGCCTAGCATATTTTAAGAATGCTGATAAATGTCTGGCACTTATTGTATCATATAATGACTGGGAAATTACTAATGATTTTTCAGCTCAATTGATTTTTGGAGGAATTCCTGCCAAAGGACGTTTACCTGTTAGTCCTGACATTAGATTTCCAGTAAATAGTGGTTTTAGTACAAAGAAAATTAGACTTAAATATACACGAGTTCCCGAAGAAGCAGGAGTAGATTCAGGCTGGCTTTATAAAATAGATTCAGTGATGAATGACGCAATTGCGGCAGAGGCATTTCCGGGAGGACAGATTGTTGCGGCAAGACATGGAATAGTGTTTTATCAAAAATCGTTTGGTTATCATACCTATTATAAAGATTTACCCGTTACAGATTTTGATTTATATGATTTGGCTTCATTGACAAAAGTGGTAGGGACAACTCCAGCTCTAATGAAATTATATGATGAAAATAAATTTGAATTGACAGACAGCTTGTCAGAATTTGTTAACGAAATCGCAAATTCTGATAAATCAGCTTATAAATTTTTCGACATACTTACACATAGAGCAGGTTTTAAATCATGGATTCCATTTTATAAAGAAACCATTAAAACCGAGACTCTCAGACAACAATATTATAGTAGAGATCATAATGAGCAGTATTCAATTCAGGTAGCCGAAAATTTGTTTCTGTTAAGTTCTTTTAGAGACAGTATTTTTAAACAAATAAGAAACTCTGATACAAATCCTTTTGGTAGATATGTTTATTCAGATTTAGGTTTTTATTTGTTTCCTTTGTGCATAGAATCAATAACAAAACAGAGTTTGCCTGATTATTTGAATAAAGAGTTTTATTCGGGTATTGGAGCTTGGACGTTTTGTTTCAATCCTCTCCAGAAGTTTGATAACTCTAAAATAACCCCAACAGAATACGATAAATTATTTCGTCGGCAAGTTTAGATGGATATGTTCATGATCAGGGAGCATCTATGTTGGGAGGAATTTCAGGTCATGCAGGATTGTTTGCCTGTGCAAATGATGTTGCTAAAATTATGCAGATGTTTCTTGATGGAGGAGAGTATGGAGGTGTTGAATATATCGAACCGGAAACGATAGAAATGTTTACCAAATATCAGTTCGATTCTACAGTTAATAGACGTGGTTTGGCTTGGGACAAACCTTGCCCCGGAGATACTACAAAAGGATTGGGAAGCGGAAGTGCGTCGAATTTGGCTTATGGACACAGCGGTTATACTGGAACTATGGTTTGGGCTGATCCATATTATGATATGATTTATGTTTTTAATTCGAACCGAGTTTATCCCGATGCTGAAAACTGGAAAATCATTAAAATGAATGTCCGTACGATAATTGAAGAAATATTTTATCAAGCTATTTTAAGTAATGATAAAAGCTTGAAAGCTCCTAAAATGACGAAAAATGAAGAAGATCTATAAAAGTCTTACAATATTGTTGTTAATACTGTGTTTTATGATTGAAGTCAAAGCTCAGTATCTTGAAAATAATCCGACACCAGCGCAACGTATTTTTTGGGGAGGAGATCTGGGTTTGTCTTTTGGTACACTAACTAATATTTCGCTTAATCCCGTTATCGGTTATAGGCTTACAAACAGGTTATCAATTGGAACAGGAATAAATTACACTTTTGCAAAATCCTCATATTATAATTACGAAGGAAGTATGTATGGAGGGAATATTTTTTCGAGCTATACAATAATTAAGGATTTAGGAGATGTTTTGCAAGGATATAAAGGATCGGGAATTTTGCTCTATGCCGAATATTCGACGATAAATATAAGCAATTATTACGATTACCCAGGAACATTAATTACATGGATTGGAACCCCATTAGCTGGATTTGCTTTACAAACTCCAATAGGAGAAAAATCATATATGTTAATAATGGTTTTATACAATTTTAATGAATGTACAATGTCTCCTTATTCAAATCCTGTATTTAGAGTAAGTATGCAATTTTAAACATGGAAACTATTTTGCAAAGGTTTTTTACATTAATAACTACAATTTGTTTAAAAAAAATCAGCTTCTATAACAAGTTCTGAATATATAATTTTATTTTTGTGTTAAATCTTTAGGTAAAAGTGAAGTTAATTAATGATTTAAAATATAAATACGGTCTTTATCGTTTACGCAAAGATTTCAGGAAACCTGAAAATAATGCTATTGTATGTAATTTGAGAGATGCAAAAAGCTTGGGTATTCTGTTTAATGCCACAAAAGAAGAAGATTTTGTTATTGTTCGAGATTTTGTCCATAAATGGAGAAAATTTATTCCAGAAATTATTATTCTTGGATTTGTAGCTCAAAAGGAGTTATCTAATTATCATATTCAACCTTTGGATTATAAATTCTTTTGTTATAAAGATTTGAATTGGTATTTCAAACCAAACGAAGATTCGGTTAAAGATTTTGTTCAGAAAGAATTTGACATTTTAATAGACTTGAATCTTGAAGAAAATTTGTCTGTCAGGTTTGTTATTGCTGAGTCGGCGGCATTGTTTAAAACAGGACGTTACTGCGAAATAGAGCCGAATTATTATGACTTGATGATTAATGTTCAGGATAAAAAGCAGATTGAAAGCAATGAAGACAGTGAAGAACCTATTCAAGAAATGAATCCTCTTCGTGAATTATTGGATCAAACCGAATATTATCTAAAAATGTTGAAAACGACAAAAGATTGATAATTACTAGCTAAATTGATTATAAAACAAATTAAAAATATAACAAATGAAAACCAACTTTATTGGAACTGGAGTAGCTATGGTAACTCCTTTTTGCGAAGATAAATCAATAGATTTTAAGGCATTTGCAAAACTTATTAATCAATTAATTAAAGGTGGAGTTGATTTTTTGGTTGTTATGGGAACTACAGCCGAGTCGGCAACATTAAACCAAATAGAGAAAGATGAGATTCTCGAATTTGCAAAAAAAGAAATTGCAGGTCGTGTTCCAATAATGTACGGTATT
>JAQVEY010000342.1 GCA_028697515.1 Bacteroidales bacterium
GATTAGTTTGGTATGAATAATAGCGGCTTAAAATTATACTATCATTAATAGTATTTATCAAATCTGTCGAAACAAAGAATAAAGAATCGTTAGAAAGACTCTGCAACAAATCCTCATTAATTACTCTAATAAACTTTTTATCCCGTTTTTGCGCTGAGAATTTTTCAAAAATATTCAAATCATTTAATTCAAGATAAAAATATCCTGAGAACACATCTGATTTCTTTGACAATTCAGTAATACTGTCAAAATTATTTCCATAATACAACACACTGTATGCTCTTTGTTCTTCGGATAAAAGTTCAGTTAGGGAATCACAAATATTTGCCGGATATTCAAAAAATGCTGCTTTTCCACTTTCGGGACTGCTATACATTTTATTTCTATAAATGACTACAACAATTGCCAAAACTGCCAAAACTGCTATCAGTATGGGAATCCAGATTTTCTTACGCGAGAATAATTTCTTAAATTTCATCTTCCGTGGCTAATTGTTTACAAAAATACTTAAACAAATAGTTTTTCACAGTGCATTTGATAATATTTTTATATTCTCCACAATATTTTTAATCAGATTATGTTATGACAGAATAGATGCCTTTTCTTTACAAGGCAATAAATAATTCAGTAAAACAATATGATGTTATTAAAAATAAAGTGAAAGCATGAATTCTAATATTCTCAATGTTCTAAAACTACTACTCTATATTTCTGTATTTTCAACAATTCACAGTTCTTGTACCAAAGAAATTGAGATTGACATTCCACCATCAAAACCGAAATTGGTAGTTTACAGCACATTTGTGCCTTTTACTCCACCACAACCTAAAAACTTTGAAGTAAAAGTTTATGCAACAGCGCATATTTTTGATACGGTTAAATATCCTATAAGAGATGCAATTGTGCAACTATATAAGAATAATGAGTTTTACGACACTATTAATTTTTATCCTGAATGTGATTGTTATACAATTCCCGAAATGTTTTTTGCAGAGATTGGTGATGAATATTCTTTAATTGTTGAAAGAGATGGTTTTGAAACAGTTACTGCAAGTAGTTACATACCTTCAAAAGTTGAAATACAGGATACTATTGTAACACCAATTGCTTATATAGACGAATTCGGCAGTGCATTTTCAGAAGTTGAATTTTCGTTTGTAGATCCGGCAGATGAAGTGAATTATTACGAAATTGCAATCTCAGACATATCTTTTGATTATGAAGAAAATTCTGATTTTTATGAAATATCAACAAGTGATAATCTCATTACTTCTCAAAGCTACTACCCTGACTTAATAAGATTTGACGTTCCGTTTCCTAGATCACTATTATTCAGCGATTCTGGCATTAATGGTCAGAAACATACTCTTAAAGTTTATTATTATCCAGGGCGTTATATTTGTGAAATAAGTTGGATTCCTCAACATTACATTACTGTACATTTTAGAAATGTAACAAAAGAATATTATGATTTTAAAACGACATCCATTCAGCAATCTTATGCAAAACGTGAAGATATTTTATATGGTATGGGCGAACCTGTTAATGTAATATCAAATATTGAAAACGGATATGGGATTTTTTCCGGTTTTAACAATGATTTCGAGTCTTTTAGAATTGACTCAACTGTAATAACTTATTAGACTTTATGAAATTCAAATTATTATATATATTATTGATATTCAGCGTATTAAAAGCAGGAGCACAAGATAAAATTACCATTAGTGGTTTTATTTACGATAAACAAAATGGTGAAGTACTGATTGGAGCAAACATCTTTGAGATTGACTCCAAAACCGGTTGTGCAAGTAATGAATACGGGTTTTACAGTCTCACTTTACCAAAAACTGATAGTATCTGTTTGATTGTTTCTTTCATAGGTTATGAACCTTACTCAGCTACTTTAAAAGCTGAAAACAAATCAAATTTAAACCTTTATCTGAATTCAGGTATTGTTCTTAATGAAGTAGATGTAAATGCGAAAAGAACCGAAAGCATAGTAGAAAAGAATGAAACGGGAGTAGTTCGTTTACAAATTAATGAAATAAAACAAATGCCAAGTCTTTTTGGTGAAGTTGACATAATTAAAGCTTATCAGTTAACGCCCGGTGTGCAATCGGGTGGTGAAGCTAAAAGTAACATTTATGTCAGAGGTGGCAGTCCCGACCAAAATCTGATTTTACTTGATGATGTACCTTTATATTATGTTGCTCACTTTGGAGGTTTCTTTTCTGTTTTTAATGCCGATGCAATAAATGATGTAAAATTAATCAAAGGTGGATTTCCCGCGAGATATGGTGGGAGATTATCCTCTGTTCTGGACATCCGAATGAACGATGGCAACTTTAAAGAATATAAAACTCAGGGGACAATAGGCTTACTTTCATCGAAAATTTCCTTTGAAGGACCAATAAAAAAAGATAAATCATCATTTATAATCTCTGCTCGTAAAAATTTAGTTCCTATTTTCAAAATGTTGGGAGCAGGAATCTCATACAATTTTTATGATGTTAACTCAAAACTTAATTTCAAGCTTTCGGAAAAAGACAGATTGTTTTTCAGCTTTTATATGGGAGACGACGTAATAGGGCTTGGAAACAACACAACTAATACAAATCAGAAAAACAATGCATCATGGGGAAACACACTTGGGGCAATACGTTGGAATCACGTATATAACTCTAAACTTTTTAGTAACCTGACTTTATCCGATACATATTACCGATATAAAAACATTTTCGAATATAAAATTGATCAGGACAGCATTCAAAAAGAAATGAGTAACACCTTATTAACAGGCATAAACGATTTAGGATTAAAAATGGACTTCACATATTTGTTGAATTCTAAAAACAATTTCAGATTTGGATTTAATAGCATTTTGCATAATTTTATTCCAAATGATGAGACATTTTATCAAACGGGAACCAATATTTCAACAATAGATCTATCATACAACAGCAAATCACAGGCTTTAGAAAATGCAGCTTATGTAGAATATGAATTGAAATACGGATTTTTAAATGGAAATTTTGGAGCAAGGTATTCAACTTATGTGATTGATAACAAGTTTTACCAGTATTTGGAACCAAGAGCAATATTAAATTTAATCTTTACCGAAACATTTTCAGTAAAAGCATCTTATTCCAAATCAAATCAATTTGTTCATCTGCTTAGTTATTCTGGTTCGGGAATGCCGTCCGATTACTGGATGCCTTCAAATGTAAATGTAGCTCCTCAAAATTCAGAGCAATATTCTGTCGGGCTGGCAAAAACATTTCATAATAACATGTTCGAACTAAGTCTGGAATCATATTTTAAAAGCCTTGAGAACATTATTGATTTCAAACCCGGCGAATCATTGCTCGGCAATCTTGATTCCTGGGAAAATGTAATTGAAACAAATGGTAGTGGAAAAAATTATGGCGTTGAATTGTTTTTGCAAAAATTAACCGGCAAAACTACTGGTTGGGTTGGTGCTACCTTGTCAAAAG
>JAQVEY010000343.1 GCA_028697515.1 Bacteroidales bacterium
CTAAACAAATTTTAAAACAAGATATTTTAGTCAAAAATTTTAACTAATTTTGCACACAAAAATAATGACAGATATTTCAAGATATAATCAACGAGGCGTATCTTCTTCCAAAGAAGATGTGCATAATGCGATTAAAGATATTGACAAAGGTCTATATCCTAAAGCATTTTGTAAAATCATTCCCGATATATTAGGCAATGATGAAGAATTTTGCAATATTATGCATGCTGACGGTGCAGGAACAAAATCATCTTTGGCATATATGTATTGGCGCGAGACAGGAGACCTTTCTGTCTGGAAAGGTATTGCGATTGATGCAATTGTTATGAATATTGATGATTTGCTTTGTGTTGGAGCTACTAAGGACATTTTACTTTCATCTACAATAGGCAGAAATAAAAAACTTATACCCGGTGAAGTAATTTCTGCTATTATTAATGGAACAGAAGAGTTTTGCAAAAAAATGCAAACTTATGGAATAAATATCATGCTTACTGGTGGTGAAACAGCAGATGTTGGAGATCTTGTTAGAACAGTAATAGTCGATTCTACGGTTACATGCAGAATGAAGCGTTCAGAAGTAATTACAAATGAAAAGATTGCAGAAGGTGACCTTATTATTGGACTTTCTTCTTTTGGCAAAGCAAATTATGAGGATTTCTACAATGCCGGTATGGGGAGTAACGGTCTAACCTCAGCAAGACATGATTTTTTTGCAAAATATCTGGCCGAAAAGTATCCCGAGAGTTATGATAACAGCATTCCTTCTGAATTAGTCTATACTGGAAAATATAAATTAACAGACAAAACTGCTGAAGAGTATATAGATGCTGGTAAAATGGTACTATCTCCAACGAGAACTTATGCTCCAGTAATAGCTGAAATATTGAAAAACTATAGATCCGAAATACATGGAATAATACATTGTAGTGGCGGTGCCCAAACTAAAATCCTTAATTTCATTGATAATCTTCATATCATAAAAGATAATATGTTTGACATCCCATTGCTTTTTTCTCTAATTCAAGAACAAAGCAATACTCCATGGCAGGAAATGTATAAGGTATTCAATATGGGACATAGAATGGAATTATATGTTCCCGAGAATATTGCTGACAAAATCATTGCGATAAGTAAGTTGTTTGATATTGAAGCAAAAATAGTGGGAAGAGTAGAAAAAGCTGATTCAAAAAAGCTGACTATTAAGACAGAAAAAGGTGAATTTATTTATGAATAATAATGTTGGGATATGGCGAATAATTTAATTTTAGAAAAATTGCATGGAGTAAAAGCCAGATTTGTAGAAGTGGGTAATTTGCTTACAGATTCGTCTATTATGTCGGATATGGATAAATATGTAAGACTCAATAAAGAATACAGAGACCTTGAACCGATAATTGCAGCATACGAAGAATATAAAAATCTGATTTCAAATATAGACGATGCAAAAAGTATTCTTTCGGTTGAAAAAGATGAAGAAATGAGAGAAATGGCTAAAGCTGAACTTGACGAACTATGGCCACAGGTTGAACCGTTGGAAGAGAAAATCAAGCTATTGCTAATTCCTAAAGATCCTGAAGATGATAAAAGCGCGATTTTAGAAATTAGAGCAGGTTCTGGAGGGGACGAAGCTAGTTTGTTTGCAGGAGAACTTATGCGTATGTATGTTAAATATGCCGAATCAAAAGGATGGAAAACAGAGGTTACCCGTGCAAATGAAGGCACTGTTGGGGGTTACAAGGAAATAGTACTGGACATTACCGGACATGGTGTATATGGAATTATGAAATATGAATCAGGAGTTCATCGTGTTCAGCGTGTACCACAAACAGAGACTCAAGGTAGGGTTCACACATCTGCTGCTTCGGTTGCAGTATTGCCTGAAGCAGACGAAGTGGACGTTAAACTCAATCCTGCTGACATCAGAAGAGATGAATTCTGTTCGTCAGGTCCGGGAGGTCAATCGGTTAATACAACATATTCTGCAATTCGTCTTACTCATATTCCATCAGGCATTGTTGTAACTTGTCAGGACGAGAAATCAAAAATGAAAAATCTTGACGTTGCGATGAAAGAATTGCGTACTAGACTTTATAATCTCGAACATCAGAAATATCTCGATGAAATTGCGAAAAAACGTAAAACTATGGTGTCAACAGGTGACCGTTCTGCAAAAATTAGAACTTATAATTTTCCACAGGGAAGAGTTACTGACCATAGAATAACTTATACAATGTATAATTTACAAAGTTTTATGCTCGGCGATATTGACGAATTAATCGATCAACTAATTATGGCTGAAAATACTGAAAGATTAAAGGAAGCTGGAGATAATTAAAATTATTTTTTGTTAGATGCTACTTAATGCTATATTAAAAATGGATGATATTTTACTAATATTTGTCAAGTTTTGTGCTGTCGGAGGTAGTGGTTTATTAGTTGATTATGGATTTACATTTTTATGCAAAGAGAAATTAAATTTTAATAAGTACCTCGCAAATTCTATAGGTTTTATTATTGCAGCATCTTCAAATTATATACTGAATCGTATATGGACATTTGGTAGCGAAAATCAGAATATAACAAATGAATACTTTAGTTTTATTCTCGTTTCTATTGTCGGACTGCTTATTAATAATGCAGTATTGTGGCTTGTTCACGGAAAAATGAAATATAACTTTTATTTATCTAAACTTGCTGCTATCGGTGTAGCAACATTCTGGAATTTTTTAGCCAATTATACTTTTACTTTTAAAAATCCCTGGATTTTTTAAATAATTTTAAATGAAACTTGAAAAACATTATTATTTCTACTTATTTATCAGTTTTGTTTTTATTGGAATTGTTTCTTTTGAGTTATTCTCTGATGGAATGTTTATGGATGGGTTGATGTATGCGAGCATTTCGCATAATATGTCTGAAGGATTAGGCAGCTTTTGGCAACCGCATTTCAGCAATACTTTATTAAATGAATTTTATGAGCATCCGCCCCTAGCTTTTGGATTACAAAGTATTTGGTTTAATATATTTGGAGATTCCATATATGTCGAGAGATTATATTCACTGTTTACTTACATTGTTGTTGGTTATTTGATAGTATTAATATGGGGCAAATTGACAAATGACCGAAGAACTGCTTGGATTCCATTGTCCTTTTGGCTTATTACATCTGACGTCATTTGGTCCGTATCAAATAATATGTTGGAAAATACAATGACGATATTTGTGTGTTTATCAGTACTCTTTTATTTTAAAAGCGCTGAAAATAAAAATTTTCTATGGATTGTACTTTCAGGATTATCACTTTCATTAGGACTTCTGACAAAAGGATTTTTTTGTTTGTATATCTGGAGTATTCCGTTTTTTATGTGGCTGTTTAAGAGGGAAAGAACTTTTATGCACATGTTCTTAGAAACAATTGTTATGATTTTGAGTACTTTGCTGCCGATAGCACTGCTCTATTTTATTGTCCCCGCGGCAAAAAACAATATG
>JAQVEY010000344.1 GCA_028697515.1 Bacteroidales bacterium
GGGCTTCGCCGTTGAAAGCGAATCACAACTTGATGGACAATATAAAAATAAAGCATCTTGTTGTTTATCATGTCAAAGATACAAAAATTTACTCACACTTTTATTTGATTTTAATGGTGTTATTCGCACTTTATAATTATTTCTATGGTGCTCATGAGCTAAAGGTTCGTGAGGGCTTCGCCGTTGAAAGCGAATCACAACCTTAGACTATTCTTTCACCTTGTCAGGCTCGTCTTGTACCGTGCAATTAGCGGTATTCTTTCTTCTCAGCAATTCGGCTTGAGCTAATTTATCGCCATTTTGTGCAGCTTGTCTTAATCTGCCTAAGGCTAACCAATCGGAACAGTCCTGACTTGCATCAAAATTAAGAACAACTTCATCATTCTCAATGCTAATCGGTGGTATGAGTTTTTTAACTATCATAATATTCTATTTAATCTTTGAAGTTTGGAAAGTCAAAATTACAAAAATTTACTCAAACTATGTTAAAGCAAATCACAACTGCTTATCACTTTACTCTTTTATCGTTTTTATTATTTCTATAATTTTGTTTCCATTACAGATTCTTATAAAATACATCCCTGCAGCTTCTCCAGATACATCTATAAGTTCTTTTGTAGTTGATATTTTATTTGAGACTATAATCCTGCCTGTAATATCACATAATTGGTAATTTAGTTCTTGCGATTGCAAATTTTCATCGCTAATCTCAATTGTGATAAAATCCTGTGCGGGATTGGGAAAAATAGTAATATCAGTAGGTTCTGATTCATTGATTCCTGATGGGGTTTCAATATTAGAAGTGTAAATCCAGGTGCTGTCAACAAGCGTTCCATCGGCAGCACCACCGAAAACAACGAACTCTTCATAGTTGCTTTTGTCGTAAAAACCATTGGGGCAAAGGGCAGCAGCAGCATTCGCCACATCGGGTCCATTGGCTAATTGTGTAAAAGTGTGATTCGTGAGGTCCCATAAAAAACAATCTTGAATACTTATATTGGTTCCCACTTTTCCTGAAAAGATAAATACAGTGTTAGGGCCATATTGAACGGAGCTTCCATAAGCAAAAGGACCAAGAGGGTCACCCTGAGGGCTGTATTCTGCCCAGTTTCCGCTGCCAGGCGAAAATTCATAAATTGTGCTGTTCATGAATCCGCCCCCAAAACCACCAAAGAAATCCAGTTTGCCATTATAGGTTGCAGCAGTATGTCCGTTTAGTTCGGTTTCTGTCAAGGAGGGATAATGCTCCCAGATATTGCTGGTAAAATTAGACGCCCAAAGGGCATTCAGGAGATTTTCGCTATTGTCCAATCCGCCCATAATCCATACCATATTACCTACAAGCGTTGCCGTATGATCGTATCGTGCAACGGGGTTGGTGGTTGACGATGGAATAATCTGTGTCCACTCTTTGGTTGCCGGATTGTACTGCCAAATGTCATCCAATGCAGATGAGTTGCCTTTGCCGAAGAACACATACATTTTCCCGTCTTTCACTATGGCTTTGTGCCCGTGGCGGGCAGGGGGAGGCGTGTTGGATGGCTCTTCTTCCGACCATTCCATAAAAGAAGAATCGTAGGTATGAATAGTATCAAAAGATGACCTACCTGTTTTTACAGTTTTAACCACTCTGGTGTTATCTGAAACGGCTATGAAATTTTCCGCTTCAATACCAAATGTTTTGTTGTTATCAGCACCTCCGAACAGATAAATTAGGCTGTCAATGGTTACCATGCTATGCCCTTGTCGGGCTGTAGGGATATCGCCGGTGGGGGTTATTTGCTCCCAGGTATTTTGGGCAAAGTTGGTAAAGTATAATAATATTAAAACTATTGAAGTAAATTTCTTTTTCATATGTCTGTTTTTTAGTTAGTTATAGCTTATTTATTGTTATAAGATATGAAATCAAAATAGTTTTCTTTGTTTACAATATTAAATTTTGAACCAGGGTATGCTTTGTTAAAAGACTCTGGAAATTTGGCTTTCTTTTTTTTATTCCATTTAAACTCAAATGCATATAAAACTCCATCCTTTTCTTCTATATAGTCTATCTCTTGTTGAGCCACAGTTCGCCAGAAGTATTTATTGACCCACTGATCTGTATAATTGATTTTCTTTATTCTTTCAGAAATTATAAAATTTTCCCACAGATGTCCTGTATCATTTCTAAGTGAAAGTGGGTTAAAGTTTTTAATTAATGAATTTCGTATGCCATTATCGTAGAAATATATTTTTTTCCCTTTTTTTATTTCATTTCTTAGGTTTCTGCTTAATGAATCGAGCTTGAAAACAATATATGCCTGCTCTAGATAGTTGATGTATCTTTCAACGGTTTCTTTATCTGCACCAATAAGACACGATAATTCATTATACGATACCTCATTCCCTAATTGCAATGCAAGAGCCTGCAATAATTTTTCAATAATGCCGGGCTTTTTAATATATTCCAGAGCAAAAAGATCTTTGTATAAAAAAGCATCCGTTAAGCTTTTCAATACACGTTTTTCTTCTCCTGGAGAGATAATGACTTCGGGGTAATATCCATATATCATTCTATGCTCAAGTAGCCTTGTTTCTTCTAGAAATGAGCTGTTCTCGACCATTTCACTAAAGGAAACAGGAAAAAGGAACATCTCAATTTTTCTCCCTGTAAGAGGTTCATTTATTTTTGCCGACAACTCAAAAGCTGATGACCCTGTTACGATTACATTGACTGTTTTTATATTATCAGTTATCAACTTTAATACAATGCCTATTTCCTGTATTCTTTGCGCTTCATCAATGATTAATGTCTTGTTATTTCCAATTATCTGCTTTAATTGGGTTGATGTTGGATTTTCTAGCATTGTTCTTACATCAGATTCATCTCCGTTTAACCATAATATAGGATTTTCAAGATAAGACGATATCCTGCTCAGCAATGTTGTTTTGCCAACCTGTCTGGGACCGGGAATATGAATTATTTTATGTTTCTTTAATTGTTCCCTTATTTGTAACTCAAGTGTTCTTTCTATCATTTTATTTTCGTTTATAATCGCAAATATAGTGTATTATTTTCGATTACATGACTTATAAACCGGTTTTTATTGTTTTACGATTTTTTGAATGCTAAAAAGTTCATCGTTGGCTTGAATGTGAAGGAAATAGATACCTTTAGGTATTATTGAAATATCAAGTAAGTGATTTTCTTTTGAAATAATGCCTATGTTCACTTTCCTGCCCATAATATCAAGCAATTGATAAGAGCATAATGCTGTGTTGAATAATTCATTGCTCAAATTAATATAAATATAATCTGTAGCTGGATTGGGATATATTTCAATATTATTATTTTCTGTCTCATTTATACTTGTTGATATTTCAATGTCGGTGGTGTAAACCCAGGTTTCATCGTTGTAATTAACAAAATCGGAAGAGCCTCCCCAAAATAATATTTCAGCATATTCAGTTTCTTTTTCTTGTTTTGCCATATTCGGTGAA
>JAQVEY010000345.1 GCA_028697515.1 Bacteroidales bacterium
ATAAACTTTCGTTTGCCATAAATAGATTTTAGAAAAATAAACGGAGAATAATCCAGAAACAATACCGATTAGAATATAAAATGGGATGTCTCTTAATAAAAAAGGGTCGGTGTTTTCTACAAAATAAACATAATTCTGCCCTAAAAAAAGGTATGAAGTTAGAGCAGCAGAAATTGAAGCCAGAAGTAATGGTAGCAAAGAAGCCATTGTTAAATCGAGCATAATGACTTCAATAGCAAAAATAATTCCTGCTACTGGGGCTTTAAAAATAGCAGCTATTGCACCAGTACTGGCACAACCAATCAGTAAAATGATTTGTTTATAATTTAAACGAAAAAATTGACCAATATTACTTCCTATAGCTGCTCCTGTTGCTACGATTGGACCTTCCAATCCTACAGAACCCCCAAAACCGATGGTAAGAGAACTGGCAACAATTCTCGAGAACATATTGTGCTTTTTTATTTTTCCCTCATTCTTTGACATGTTATAAAGTACCATTGGAATTCCATGTCCTAGGTTGTCTTTAACAAACATGTTTACAAAAACCAGAGTTAACAATATTCCTATAGCAGGAAAAATAAAGTAAATATAGTTGAAGTCGTATTTGTCAATCATAAAAATAACGATTTCTCTAACAAAGTGAACCGTATTTTTCATTATAACAGCAGCAATACCAACAGCAATACCAACAATTACGGCAAGAATAAGAATAAAGTCTTTATCCTTAATCTTTTGTTTTCGCCAAAGATGTAAATTTTCAGCTATTGAACTTAGTTTCATTTGTTAATAATTCGAACTGCAAATATGATAAATTTTTAGTAAATTAAACAAATTTAATATTGGTTTGTATTTTTGTATTTTATTAATTGCTATATTTAAGTTTTGATCAAAAATTGTATGAAAAAGTATAAATTAGGAATAGCACTTAGTGGCGGCGGAACTAGAGGATTTGCTCATCTGGGTGTACTTAAAGCTTTGAACGAAAAGGGTATTTATCCTGAAATAGTTGCAGGAACAAGTGCAGGGTCAATTGCTGGTGTTTTGTATTGTGCTGGTTATTCTCCGGATGAAATTTTTAAATTATTTAAAAAGAAAAAATTTTCCGATTTTACTAAAATGCATTTACCTACTAACGGTCTTTTTAGCCTCGATAACTTGACACAAATAATTCGAAAAGCAGTGGTAGATGATAGTTTCGAAAAGTTGAAAATTCCTTTTATTGTTTGTGTTGCTAATCTTCATACAGGAAAAGCCGAGTATATTAATACTGGTAGCTTATTTAATGTTGTTCAAGCCTCTTCTTCAATCCCAATACTGTTTTCTCCTGTTAAAATTGGTAAAAATGTATATGTTGATGGAGGCTTGATAGACAATCTTCCTGTAAGACCACTCGTTAGGAAGTGCGAAAAAATTATTGCCGTAAATATATTTCCAAATGAAAAAGTTCTAAATGTGGAAAATTTGTTTCAGGTAGCAACTAGAACCTTTCAAATTAGCATAAATAAAGATATTCGTTATGATAAGCGAAGATGTCATTATTATCTTGAACCACCTGAAATGGCTAAATATAATATGCTTGAGACAAAGCATATGGATAAAATATTTGATTTAGGATATCAATATTGTAAGAAAATGAAGTTCGATTTATAGTATGATTTGTCAAAAATTCAAAACTATAACTGTTTGTACGAGTATTAAAATTCTTTAATCTGTTCAAAATTAAAATCACAGTTACTCCATTCGTTATCAATATATGCACCTGATTTTTCGTACAATTTTATAGCATTCTTATTCCAGTTTAGAACTTGCCATCTCAATCTTTTGCAATTTTCGTTTTTTGCAATTTTAAAAATTTCATTCAGTAATGAACTTCCAATCCCCTTACTTCTATATTCGGGTTTTACATATAGATCATCAAGATATAAAGATTTGCCAACCCATGTAAAATAAGCAAAGAAATATAAAGCAAAGCCTATAATTTCGGAATCTTTATTTTTTACTATAAGGCATCTAAAAAGCTCATGTTCCACATTCATCTGGTCAATAGTATTAATTACCTTCTCAGGAGCTTTTTCAAATAGAGCTAGTTCTTTAATCATTTCCAATATATTTGGAAAATCGCTCTTATCTGCTTTTGAAATATTATATTTAGTCATTATAAATGTTTTGTCAAAAATAATAAAATATTCCTTTTGGGAAATTAAGAAATAAGTTGTAATTTTGTCGCCCTATTGTCAAATGTGTGATGGGGTTCCGATGGACGGAACTTAGTAGCACGCTAAAATTAAAAAAAATGAAACATTTTGAAATTAATGCAACTTTAAGGACTGATGTTGGAAAGAAAGCCTCAAAGTTAATCAGAAGAGACGAGAAGATTCCATGTGTAATTTACGGTGGTGAAAAAACTTTACATTTTTACACATCTCAAAGTGATGTAAGAAAGTTTGTTTACACTCCCGAGGTAATGTTTGCTGATATTAAACTAGATGGGAAACAATATCCGGCGATAATAAAAGATATTCAATTTCATCCGGTAAGCGATAAAATTATTCACATAGATTTCTATGAATTGAATGAAGCTAAACCTCTTAAAATTCAAATACCTCTGCTAATAACAGGTTCATCATTAGGCGTAAAAGCTGGTGGTAAATTAAAGCAGAATATGAGAAAAATTACTGTTAAAGGTTTGATGAATGAGATTCCTGATAAGATGGAAATCGACATTTCAGAATTAAATATTGGTGATTCTATTAGAATTAAAGATTTAAAATCTGATAAATTGGAATTCGTTGATACAAAAACCAATATAGTCGTAACTATCATTTCAATGCGTGGGATAATTGCAGCCGAGGAAGCAGCAGTGGCAGCTGAGGCAGCTACGAAAGCTGAAAAAGCAGAAAGTAAAGAGGTAGAAAATAATTAATTGAGAGCACCTGAACCATGAAATACTTAATCGTAGGTTTGGGTAATCCGGGGGAAGATTATAAAAATTCCCGACATAATGTAGGATATACGGTGCTGGATTCTCTTGCAAGAAAATTCGGCACTGTTTTTTCTGATAAGCGTTATGCTTATGTAGCGGAAATAAAAGTCAGAGGAAAAATTTTAGTTCTTGTAAAACCTACTACATACATGAATTTAAGTGGTAATGCTGTAAATTACTATTTAAAAAAAGAAAAAATGCCTATAGAAAATATGATGATAGTAGTTGATGATTTAGCATTGCCACTAGGAACAATAAGGATTAAAACAAAGGGTGGAAGTGGTGGTCATAATGGTTTACAACATATTGAAGATACATTGGCTTGCAACAATTATATAAGAATGAGAGTCGGTATTGGTTCTGAATTTAATCCAGGTCATCAGGTTGATTACGTTCTTGGGGATTGGACAAATGAAGAGATTAAGAACATGTCTGATAAAATAGACTTAGCAGTAGATGCAATTTTGAGTTTTCCACATATAGG
>JAQVEY010000015.1 GCA_028697515.1 Bacteroidales bacterium
CCCAAGCATATTCTGCTGAGCAAAAGAATTAACTTTAATTACAATGCCATCAACGTCGTATGGAAGGTTTCTCCTTTCTTTATCCCAATAATGAACATAATCCATTACTTCATCAATATTTTTGCAAATTCTAGCATGTTCTGATGTTTTAAAACCCCATTCTTTTAACATTTTAAGGCTGTCAAAATGTGTGGCCGCTGGAATTGTTTTACCCATCATATAGTAAAAATAACAATCAAGATTACGCTTTGCCACTTCCCTGGAGTCTATCATCTTTATCGAACCCGAAGTTGCGTTTCGTGGATTTGCAAAGGGACTATCTTCATTCTCGATACGAATAGCATTTAGTTTATCAAAAACTTCATGAGGCATTATTATTTCTCCCCTAATTTCGAACTTATCGGGCAAATTATTTCCCGAAACTGATAATGGAATACTGCGAATAGTTTTAATATTGTCAGTAACATCATCACCTTTTGTACCATCACCTCTGGTTATTGCTTTTGTGAAAATACCGTTTTCATATTTAATTGAGATGGAAGCTCCGTCAAATTTTAATTCACAAACATATTCGGGTTCTATTTCAAGTTCTTTTACAATGCGATTATGAAACTCTTGTAAATCCGATTCAGAATATGTGTTACCCAGCGAAAGCATTTGGTAATCATGTGCAACTGTTTCAAAAATGTTGGAGATATCGTTTCCTACACGTTGAGTTGGACTATCTGGTCTTTTAAATTGAGGATAATTGGTTTCTAATTCATTTAATTCAGCAAGGAGTTTGTCAAATTCAAAATCGCTGATTTCTGGTTGACTTAAAACATAGTAATTATGATTATGTCTATTCAGTTCTTTGGTCAGTAATTCAATTTTTTCTCTGATCTTATCCATACAATTTTTTTTGTTAAAATTACAAAAATTAATAAATATTTTATTGTTTTAATATACTTGTATAATTTACTATTTTTGAAAAGGAAAAAGAATTAATTTATATGACAGCAAAAATAAAACTGTTTACTATAATTGTATTAGTGTTAACGGTGTTTTGTGTTATTTCTTGTAAAAATGATGATACTAAACAAAATCTTGGACTGAATAAGGAATTGACTGAGGGAGTTAGTTCTGCCGATTCTGTTGTAATTAAGAGTGCGGAGGTTAAACTTAGTGAATTCTATATTTTATTAAAAGAATCAGATTTTGACAGCTGTATTTATTTTTTTAAAAAAGAATTGTATTCCAACAACAACAAAGAATCCCTTGTTAAAGCTCTCGAGCAAAGAATAATTTCGATGGGTAAACCTGATAATTATAAAATCATTTACAATTACATCGATTATTTTCAAAATAAAGATACTGTTTACTATTTTATCTTAAGAGTATTTAATGAGCAAGGAGGGATGTGTTATGAAAAATATGGAATTGAGAATATTGATAAAAAATATGTGATAGGTCGTTATGAATATAGTCCTGTGCCATATATTGACACAAAAATTGCTAACGATGAACGCTCTGAAATATATCAGGCTATAAATAATATTTATAAAATAATAAACTCTAAGGATTATGAAAAAGTTTTAACAATTGTTGATCAGAGTCTTATTAACAAACAAGGGGAAGAAAAACTCATGGAAATGTTCCAGAACCAATTCAAAGATTATAAGAAAATCAATCAATTTGTTGTTAATTCAGTCAATGCAGAAATTGTATCAGGAGCTATATACATAAATATGAGCTTGAATGTTGAGGATGCCAATAAATCGATCTTTAAGGAAAATATTGTTTTGATTGATAGGGCTGGAACTTATTATGTTACAAATTATCAGAGAGAAAACGCAAATGATAAAGTAAATGCTGCAGAAGTTGTTTTAACCGATGAGCAATATGGCAGGTTTAAAAAGGAATTTACTGTATTTTATCAAAACTTGTCTTCAAATAATATTGAAGTCATCATGTCAAAATTCGATAGCTCTGCATTTAATAAAAAGAGTTATAGTCAGATTAAAGATTATATTGTATCAAGAATTAATGATTATGGAATCCCTGTTGATACAAAAAAGACAGAACATTTAGTAAGATCTGTTAATGATTTTGTTGTAGTTGATTTTTATATGAATGTTTCAAACTCAAAAGGAACTTTAACATACGAAAAGCTGAGTATTGGTTATAATGAAAAGACAGACTTTATGATTCTCGGTTATGACTATTCACCAACTCCTTTAAAATAATCAGATTTTATAAAATTCTATTATTCCCAAGTAATAACTTTTGTAAATGCAGGCGTTTCCATATCACCTTCGTAATATTCTATAGTTGCTGAGCCTGTTCCTTGCAAATTAAATAAGTATGTACAATTAGCATTTTGTACTTTGGCAGTAAAGGTCCAAATGCCATCTTCATATTCTCGTAGCCATTTACCATTATAAACTGACCAATCACAAAAACAACAATACATTCCTTCATCTGCCTCGCAAGTATTGGGTATAATTCGGATTTTTAAACTCCCTCCAACCGGGCAGGTTGCAGCAACAACGTGATATGAATATGAAGACGTTACTTCAAAATTTGTACTTTCTTTATGCAACAAATTTAAATATTCAGGACCAGGGTCAGAATCAAAATCTGCACTAGACATTAAAGGATAAATATATTCAAGCACTACTTCGGGATCATACTTTATCTGGAACTGCCCGATATAGTACTCAAAATCAGGTATTTCAGCAGTTATTCCAAGTTCATTATATCTATTCTGGATATTCGTTCTTATGTTGCTGTAATTTAGAGTAGAAATATTATTAAGGAGTTGACTTATAATACTTTGATCGTCAATTTCTCCATTATCTTTCAAATCCAGATTTATTTTTGATGTTAATTCTGCAAGTTCTCCTGTTAGGCTTGATTGATCCATAATACCAGTAAATCTTTGACAAATCAGAGAATATGCAAGCAGTAAACTATTCATATCTCCTTGTTCAATAATATTCAATTGGTCAAAATCATCAACACTTGTTTGGATTACACCCAAGAAATTCAGAAACTCTGTTTTTGCCTGCGAATTAGCTTCAATATAGCTTTTCCCTTCGCTAATTAGTTGAATTACTCTGGGTTTTATAGCGTCTGTCATCAAATTGACGTTCATAATATCCTTGTCTGTGATATCAACAATTGTATTAAGTGTAAGCGGTCCGGAAGAATTTTGCCCTAATACCTCATTGAAATAATAACCGTTTGCTGATAGTAATACATAAGGGGTTTCTAATTCAATATTATCAAAACTGAAACTTCCATCATTTGAAGTGATTTCTGTTGTAAAACTTTTTCCAGTCTGTACAAGGTCTTCGTTTAATTCATAAGCAACTACTGTAGAGCCTATAAGGTAAGGTCCTTTCTGAACTTTCCCCGAAAAACTTTTGACAATTGCTTGGTCGTCCTTTTTACACGAGTTGAATGTAAGTGTAATAAAAACAAAAACAGATAATATGATTGCAGCTTTCATACTAAAATAATTATGATTTTTATATAAAACGTTTGTTTATAAGATTTGGTTGCAAAAAAAAATCCTGCCAATACTGACAGGATTTTATTTCGATATTTATTGGTTAGATATTTTTAATGATAATGGCAGTTCCCATACCACCACCAATACATAATGAAGCGAGACCAATTTTGTTATTATTGCGTTTCATTTCATAGATTAGACTGACTATTATTCTGTTTCCGGAAGCTCCAATAGGATGTCCCAGAGCAATTGCACCACCGTTTTTATTACATTTTTCGTCAAAAAAATCTTTTGTTACGCCATGGTCATCACATAATTGTTTGATAACTCCCAGCGATTGAGCCGCAAATGCTTCGTTTAGTTCAAGTACTTCCATTTGTTCTAGCTTCATTTCGGCTTTAATTAAAGCATTTTTTATTGCTGGAACAGGTCCCATCCCCATAATTGAAGGATCAACGCCACCCTGACCTACAGAAACAATTTCGGCTAATGGAGTTAGATTATGTTTTTTAACTGCATCTTCGCTGGCGATCATAAGATATGCAGCTCCGTCATTTATCCCCGATGCATTTCCAGCAGTTACTGTACCATCTTTTTTAAATGCAGGACGAAGCGTGCTAAGTTTCTCGAAATTTGTATTTCTATTAATGAATTCATCTGCATCAAATACAATGGTTTCCTTTTTGTTAACAATTGAAACTGGGACAATTTCTTGTTTAAAATTTCCAGTATCTTGAGCTTTAGTAGCTTTTAGTTGAGATGCTGCTGCAAATTTGTCCTGCTCTTCACGTGTGATACTGTATTTCTCTGCTATGTTTTCTGCTGTAATTCCCATGTGATAATTATTGTAAATGTCCCATAGACCATCATATATCATGTGGTCTTTAACACTAAAGTCACCCATTTTCACACCTGTTCTTACTGATGGAGGAAGTAACATAGCCGCACCTGACATTGTTTCTGTTCCTCCAGCAATAATGAGGTTTGCTTCGCCTGCACGAATGGCAGAATAAGCGTTTGATACAGCTTTCATACCTGAACCACAAACCATATTCAAAGAATATGCGGGTACCTCAGCAGGGATACCAGCTTTAATTGCACACTGACGACCAACCCCTTGTCCTTGTCCAGCAGAAAGGATATTCCCACTTATTACTTCGTCGATAAAAGAAGGATCTACTTTTGTTTCAGACAAAATTGACTTAATAACTTGTGCTGCGATATCAGATGCACTAAGTGTCGAAAGTGAACCGCCAAATTTTCCAATAGCTGTACGTTTTGCAGCTACAATAAATACTTTTTTCATTATAATATGTTTTAAAATGTTGTAATCGGATGACAATTGAAATAAGATAAGTAATTTAATTTACTGTTTCATAGGTTTTAAATCATCTGCAATAATCAAATCTGCTTCTGTTGCAGCTTTGATATCATCAATTGAGAAGTCGGGATGTAATTCTTTGAGTACAATTCCTTTATCTGTTACCTCCATAAATCCCATTTCAGTAACAATAGTATTAACTTGAGCTTTTGCAGTAAGTGGTAAATTACATTTTTTTAGGATTTTTGGTTCACCTTTAGCAGTATGTTCCATTGCAAGAATTACTCTTTTAGCACCGACAATCAAGTCCATTGCTCCTCCCATACCAGTAACTCGTTTCCCAGGAATAGCCCAGTTCGCGAGATCACCGTTTTGATCAACTTGCATAGCACCTAAGACAGTTACGTCAACATGTCCTCCTCTGATTATACCGAATGATTTTGCAGAATCGAATGCAGATGCACCGGGAAAAGAAGTAATAAAACCACCACCCGCATTTATCATATTTTTATCTTCTGTGCCTGGGGCGGGAGTAGGTCCCATTCCAAGTAAACCGTTCTCGGATTGTAGAGTGACTTTTACTCCTTTGGGAAGATAATTTGGGACTTCGGTTGGAAAGCCTATACCTAAATTTACAACGTCACCATCTTTTAGTTCCAGAGCTACACGCCTGGCAATAACTGCTTTTACTTGATCTTTATCCATAACGATAGTATTATTTTGTTTGTAATCTTCTGTTTAACTCTTGAGCAATATAACTGGCAACATCGTCAGCATAGGAATTCATGCTAAATCCAGCATCATAACCTAGTTCTTTTGCAAGCTCATGACTTATTCTAGGACCTCCGCAAATGAGTAGAACTTTATCTCTTAAGCCTTCGGCTTCAAGCATTTCGACCAACTCGGTAAGGTTTTTTATATGAACGTCTTTTTGAGTCACTGTTTGAGAAACCAACATAGCGTCTGCTTTTAATTCAATCGCCTTTGCAATAAAGTCTTCATTTGATACTTGAGCTCCCATATTCAAAGCCTCAAACATTTCATATCGTTCAATTCCATAATGGCCTGCATAGCCTTTCATGTTCATAATTGCATCAATTCCAACAGTATGGGCATCGGTACCTGTACTTGCTCCGATGACGACAATTTTACGACCGATATTTTCTTTTATAAATGTATCAGTTCCTTTCATATCCATTTTGGTCGATTCAACTTTTGGAACATGAATAGAACTAAAGTCAACTGTATGTTTACATGTGCCATAGCAGTTAAAAAAAGTAAAACCTTGTGTCAGCTCTTTGTAATATACAATCTGAGGGTTTTCAAATCCAAGTTTTTTTAATAATTGTTTTGCAGCTTCTATGGCTTCATCGTTGCATGGGACAGGCAGAGTAAAGCTGAGTTGTACTTTGCCGTCATTCATTGTATCACCGTAAGGTTTTATTTTTTTTAAGTCAAGAGTCTGGTCAAAGTTTCTTTGATCCATCGAATATAGTCCACCACTCATTATTTTTTCCCTCCTTTCATTATTGCTATAAACGGATTAAAGTAATTATCTGATTTTTCAACTACACCAGACAATCCTTTTCCGCCTGTTTTGCTACGTTTAGTGTCGGCAAAAAGTCCTTTTTCAAGAGCATCAAAGAGACCTTCTTCTTCTATTTGGTGCAATAAGGACAATGCATCATTAAGGACTTTGTGGGCTCTGTTTTGAATAATACCATTTTCCTTAAATTCGACCTCGTCACCGATATTTTTTAAATTATTAAAAATGTATTTGGCATTCTCAATTGCAAGATATCTGTCCGACATAAACGGAGTATGCACAGCTTCTGTAATCATTCCTAGGAGTTGAATACCCTGACCAGTCCAAATAGAAATCTCATTAAAAAGAGCATTTTGAATCTGTCCACGAAATATATTCCCGGTCATAAATTTTGTTGGAGGCATATATTTTAAAGGAGCCTTAGGGAAAATTTCTCTTGTCATTTGAGCCTGTGCAAGTTCATATAAAAACCCGTTCTCCATATCAGGATTCATTTCAAAAGCATGACCTAATCCCATTTGTTCTTCGTGCATTCCTGCCAATAGAGCCAACTGCTCGTTGATTAAATCGGAAGCCAAAACAGTGTGAGCTTGTTCGAAAGCATCTGCAGTAGTAAGATAATTGTCTTCGCCTGTATTTATTATAACTCCTGCAAATCCATTGATTATACGCGAAAAGTACTGATCAATTATTGTACGTTGCGGATTTATATCTCTGAATAAAATACCATAAAGAGCATCGTTTAACATAACATCAAGACGTTCAAGGGCTCCCATAGCTGCAATTTCGGGCATACATAATCCTGAACAATAGTTACAAAGTCGAATATATCTTCCGACCTCATTTCCTACCTCGTCAAGAGCTGCACGCATTATTCGAAAATTCTCCTGAGTGGCATAAGTGCCTCCGAAACCTTCGGTTGTCGCTCCAAAAGGAACGTAATCTAATAGACTTTGCCCTGTAGTTCTAATTACCGCAATAATATCAGCTCCTTGACGCGCAGCAGCCTGTGCCTGAACGACATCTTCATAAATATTACCCGTAGCTACAATAACATAAATATATGGTTTATTGCCTTCACCTAGTTGTTTTAAATAGTTATTTCGGGTTTTAACATTATTGCTTATCCTTTCGATAGTTGAATTTATATAAGGTTCAACTGCTGTTTTTATGGCTTTTAAAGGATTTACCTTTAGCTCAGTAATGTTAATTTCTTTATCTGCAATCTTTTCAGCAATTTGTTGAGGAGTTAAACCTGTTTCAATTATTGCATTTCCAATAAAGAATAAAACTCCCTCTCTAAGTAATCCTTTTTCATGAATTTGATCTACAACTATATTTGGAAGTGGCACATCATTTTTATCAACTCCGTCAATCGATAATAATCTACAAAGTGTGCGTTCAACTGCAACTGTGGTGTAACAATCAACAAATTTCTGAACATCATAAGCAATTTTCCCTGATATTTTTTTTGCTTCTACAACCTTTCCAAAATCTAATCCTAATTTGCTGTTATTCATTATTACTTAAGTGTTTAAATATTAATTTGTCAAAAATAAGAAAATTTAGAGACATTTACAATATGTTTAAAGTCAGTATAAAATCTTATTATTACTTACTCTAACTTGCTTCTGGTAATTTGGATAAACTCAGAATCTACGTCTAATATTTCTGCAATTCTTATAGCTTCAGTAGGAACATCATCATTTTTTGTTTCCTGAAGTGAATAATCCATAAAGTCATTAATATTGTTAACTGTAATTTTATCAGTCTTTTTTATTCCACTAAGTCCCTTTACTTTAAGCCTGAAACAATTTGTTTTTATGCCGCTATAATGAGTTGTTATTAAGCAGCTAACTTTTAATTTAGACATTAATTGTAAATATGCTGCTACAAAAGCTTTTCCTTCGTCTGGATTTGTTGTTCTGGCAAGTTCATCAACCAAGGCCAGAATTGTTTTCCCCGATTTAGCTTCCTTAATAATTTCGTTTATATTAAGCATTTCAACTGCAAATGATGACAAACCGTTCATTTCGTTTTGGTTATCACCGACACTCATCAAAATTTCATCAACAATTTTAATTTTTGCTGATTTTGCAGGAATAAAAAATCCAAATTGAAATAAATATTGACAGAGAGCAAGAGTCTTTAATAATACTGACTTTCCTGACATATTTGCTCCTGTTATAAGTATTGGTTCATTGTTTATGGAAATGTCAATAGGTTGAAATGATTTTCCTTTGTCAATAAGATTTTTACTTATTTGAGGATTGAAAACACCTCTGTACTCTGTTTTATTAGATACTTCAGGGCATACTAAATTCTGACTTATCGCTAATTCAGCTTTAGCAAATATTATATCTATATGGGCAAATTGTTCAAGATTGTGACTTATCCTAGTCTCAAATTTTGCAAGTTCATGAGAAATATTTTGCCTAATTTTATCTTCAATTTCCTCACATTGTTCTCTTATTTTTTCAGCCTTTGTTTCATCTTGTACTAATTCCTTTTCTTTTCTGAGTTTTGATAGTTCATTGTCGTAAGCTGAATAAATATAAAAAGAAGGAATTCGTGATTTTTCAGGATCGAGAACATTTATAACATCTATTAAATCGAATATAATAATGTCATTAAAACATGACTTCTCAAAGGATTCTTTAATCTTTTCGGATACCAATGCGAATTTTTTAATTTCGAATAATGCTATATCATCTAAATTATTTTTTTCTGAAAGGATTTTAAGGGATGAACTAATATCATTGATTTCGCATAGATAATGACTTAGTTTTTTATAGTTCTCAGTGTTTAGATAATTAATTGCTTTTGAGATACAAGAAAACAATGTCTCAAGTTCATCTCTTTCGGTAATAAACTTCGAATTTAATAGATTTTTCCTTCCGATAGAGGATTTAATATTGAGATTTTCATATATGAATCTAAGTCCGCTATTTTCTGCAATATGTTGTTTAAATGTTCTCACAGCTTAATTGATTTTATGTCGTAAATTGGTATTCCTAAAGTTTGATATAGCTTATCACAGAGTTTTTCAGAGTCAAGAATAAACCCTTCAGGTGAAACAGGATTTACGCAAACAGTTATAAGTTTTGCTTTAAGCAATACTTTAATTTTTCCACCTTTTGCTAAAAATACAGAATATTTCTCAGGACTAACAAAAATCTTTGTAAAATCTTTGACAACTATAGTTGTAGAGCTAATATTTTTCTGAAGTCTTGCAAAATCAACTAATTTGTCAGTTAGAATACCGCTTACAAAAATAGTATTACCATGTCTGAACAATTTTTCAGTCGATTTTTCTAATAATAGACTTGATTTTATTTCAAGGTCATGAATTTTATTATTTTCATCAATAGCCCAAAGCCCTCGTTCGATAGAAAGCAAATCTTCTGATTCTGGAATTTCGAAAACATCAAGATTGATTAATTGATGTACAAAGGCTGTTTTTTTTACGATACTATTTATGCTTGCTGATAGTGCGGCTCCAGTTGTCAAAATGATACTTTCAGTAACCGATGGTGATCCTGGGCTTTTTCTTGAAATAGCTCCGTCAACTAAAATAATATCGGGATTATATTTATCTAATTCATTAATAACATTCTTAAGCCATACAGTATCAGAAGGTCCTGAAATAATTACTTTTCCCTTGTTTTGCGCTCTCGCAGTTACTAATCTGCCCAAAGCTGTTTGCTTTTCGGATAAATCAAGAATTTCTGCAATTAGTTGTTTTTGCCTGAAGTGTAGTTCGGATGTTACGAAAATATTTCCTCTTGTTAATTCAATTTCAGGTTTTGGGGTTTCAGTTACCTGGTCAATATTTTCACCATCCGGACCAATTGAGCTAAGAGCAATTGTCTTGTTTTTTGCTTCAAGACGTTTAATTATATAGTTTAAACATTCAGTTTTGCCGGTATTTTTTTCCATTCCGACAATCGAGAGGCTTTTGTGTTTTAATATTTCGTTAATAAATGGCAATAGATAATTTTAAATTACGAATCATAAAATTACGAATAATAAATCACAAAATTACGAATAATAAATCACAAAATTACGAATAATAAATTATAAAATTAAGAACAATAAATCACAAAAAGCAAGTCTCCTAAAACTGCTTAGGGTCAAGTGAGGCAAACCTGAATTTGTAGATATATTTATAAATTTTTATTTATGTCTTTTTTTTCTCGAAAGACCTTCGGGTTCTAAGGACAATTGGTCGCCACGTAATAATGATGCTACACCTTCATTTTTTGTAACATCTTTACAATCTTCGCAGTCGCAATTATTAACATAATCGGTCGGTTCGGTATAAGTAGTAATCACACCTTCGAAATTTCTTAAAACAACTTTACCGGGACTTTGTGAAATAATGTAAGTAGGCATGACCGGAATTTTCCCACCACCACCGGGAGCATCCACAACAAAAGTTGGAACAGCGTATCCTGATGTATGGCCACGCAAATTTTCAACTATTTCAATTCCTTTGGAAACTGGAGTTCTGAAATGTTCTAGTCCCATGGAAAGATCGCACTGATAAATATAATATGGACGGACGCGAATCTTTACTAAATCCTGAACGAGTTTCTTCATTATATTAACACAATCGTTAACCCCTCTTAACAGAACAGATTGGTTTCCAAGTGGAATTCCTGCATCTGCAATTTTTGCACAAGCGGCTGCCGATTCTGGAGTTACTTCTTTAGAGTGGTTAAAATGTGTGTTTAGCCATATTGGATGATATTTTTTTAGCATATTAACCAAGTCGTCAGTAATTCTTTGCGGACAGACAACAGGTGTGCGAGTTCCTATACGTATAATTTCGACATGAGGTATTGCTCTCAGTCTTTGAATAATAGATTCTAGCATTTTGTCGCTTACCATCAGAGCATCGCCACCAGATAATAAGACATCGCGTACTGCTGGGGTTTTTGCTATATAATCAATAGATTTCTGTATCCTTTCTGATGGAGACTCTTTGTCTGTTTGTCCTGCAAAACGGCGTCTTGTACAATGACGACAATACATAGAGCACATATCTGTAATCAAAAACAAAACTCTGTCTGGGTATCGGTGAGTAAGACCTGGAACGGGAGAATCTTCGTCTTCGTGCAGAGGATCGAGTAAGTCTGCTGCTGACTTATGGGTTTCAGCACCTGTCGGAATAGCCTGTTTTCTTACAGGGCAGTTTCTATCATTTGGATCAATTAGACTAAGATAATAAGGAGTAATAGCCATTCTTAAAGTTCTTAAAGATTGCGCAACACCTTCTTCTTCTTCTTTAGTAAGACTAATATATTTTTTTAATTCATCCAGAGTCTCAACCCTGTTTTTAACCTGCCATTTCCAATCGTTCCATTGTTCGTCTGTAACTTTTGGAAACATTTTTTTCCTTCCGTTATTAATCATTTGTATCAGTATTAAACGTATAATTTTTCAAATAGACTTCTTATTTCCGGTGATTCTCTTAAAATGTTAAGAGTAAGACCAGCATGGCCTTTAGCATATCCATTCCCAACAATCAGATTTATGTCTTTACCAATTCCCTCAGCACCTAGAGCTGCTTTTGTAAACGATGTAGCCATTGAAAAGAAATATATTAATCCCTGTCCTTTTGTAATTAAAATTGATGTCATTTCGGTGCTGGGGACATTTACATTGTTTATTACAACTTCGCAACCTCTTTCTCCCGTAATTGCTGTAACTTTGTTATATACCTCCATAACATTAGTGGCATCTGCAACAATTACATGATGTGCAAGTTTGAGATCAACTATTCTTTGAGCATTTTCGGGCGAATATTCTACAACTATTACTTTTCCAAAGCGGCCTACATTTTTCATTGCCTGATAGCAACATAGAATTCCAGATTTACCACCGCCACCGATAATACATACAGTATCGCCTTCTTTAACAAGTCGGTCAACCTGAGCAGGAGCCCCGGCAACATCCAGAGCAGCCAAAGCAAGTTTTTCAGGGATATCTTCAGGCAATATTGCGAAAATTCCACTTTCGAAAAGTATTGCTTCAGCTTTAACATCAACTTGGTCGTGTTGTGCGTCAAGTTTTACAATTTCGTGTATTTTTAAAGGAGTTAGGGACAATGAAACTAAAGTTGCGATTTTAGCTCCGACTTTCAGTTTTTTATCAGGGAAATTAGGCCCAATCTCTTTTACTGTTCCAATTAGCATTCCTCCTGAACCGGTAATTGGATTTTGCATTTTACCTCTTTCTTCGACGATAGACAAAATCATTTCTTTCATTTTCTGAGAATCGTCTCCACATGCTTTACGAATTTGAGTATAACTGGCAGAATCAATATTCAAAGTTTTCACATCAATTAATACCTCATTTTCATAAATGTTCATAGTATTATCCAACTTCAGTGCTGGTTGAGGTAAAGTTCCTTTTGGCTCTATAACCCTGTGAGTACCATATCTGCAGGCTTTTTCCATCTTCTGAATATATTAAAAAACTATTCGGGACATTTTAACTACAAAATTAGCTAAAATATCCCGAATTATGAAATAAAACTTAAGCGTAAAGTTCAGTAAATATTTTTCTTAATTTTTCACTTTCCTTTAATAAAGCTAGTGTGATTTCTGCATGTCCTTTTGTATAACCATTGCCAACAATCATTGTAACATCGCTTCCAACGCCTTCGGCACCAAGTGCTGCTTTTGTAAATGATGTTGCCATTGAAAAGAAATAAACGACGCCATCATTTTTTGTGCAAAGAATACTTGTCATTTCGGTATCTGGGATATTTACATTATTTATTGTGATATCCGCTAGCTGGCCATTTGTTATTTCTTCGATTTTTTCTAGAATTGCAACAGGCTGAGTTGCATCACCTGAAAAAACGTAATCACAAAAACCTAAGTCAATAAGACGCTTAGTACTTCTTTCACTATGGCATAATCCTATTACTTTACCTGTGACACCTGCACGTTTTTTTGCTTCGTAGCAACATAGCATACCTGATTTTCCACCTGCACCTATTATTAATACATTATCACCTGGTTTTACTAATTTTGCTGTTTGAGCGGGAGCACCTGCAACATCCAAAGCAGAAAGTACAAGACCTTCGGGCATGTCTTTAGGAATTTTTGCATAAATACCGCTTTCGAATAAAATAGCTTTACCATCAATGTCAACTTGGTCAATATCTGGACGAATATCTTTAATTTTGTCTATTCGTAATGGTGTTAGAGATAATGAAACTAGAGTCGCAATTTTATCACCTACTTTAAGGTCTGTTTTACCAATAAGAGCATCGCCGATTTTTTCGACAGTTCCTAGAAGCATTCCACCAGAACCCGTAACTGGATTTCTGTGTTTTCCTTGTTTTGCAACAATACCCATCATTATTTCAGCGATTTTTGCTTTGTCTCCACCGGCTTGTTCTTCAATTTGTGTAAAACTTGCAGAGTCAACATTTAAAGTTTGAACGTCAATCAGGATTTCATTATCCCAAATTTCATCCATATTATTATCTATTTTATTTGCCGGTTGTGGCAAGACTCCTTTTGGCTCTATCACTCTGTGAATACCATATTTACTACCTTTTTTCTGCATGTTTTAAAATGTTAATATGTTTTTAATTATTTTAATTTTGTTTTAATCCTAATATTTCTCTTGCTTCTGCAGGACTTGCAATTTCACGTCCCAGTTCTTTAGCCATTCTAACAACTTTGGCTACCAGTTCACCATTCGATTTAGCAAGAACGCCTTTCGAAATAGATACATTATCTTCAAGACCTACCCGAACATGACCTCCGTCAATAATTGCTGCCATGGCTAGTGGAAATTCAAAACGTCCAACGCCGGCGACAGTGTATGTTGAGTTTTGCGGAATGCTGTTTCGCATAAATATAAAATCTCTTAGGCTTCCTCCAATACCACCCTGAACGCCATGGACAAAATCAAAATGCATAGGGTCTTTAATTATTCCTTTTTTATGTAGTCTTAAAGCGGTATCAATCATTGATTTGTCAAAAACTTCAAGTTCAGGTTTTACGCCCAATGCATTCATTTTTTCCGCGAAGTAAGTAATGGTTTTTTCTGTATTAACGAAAATATCTACCGGACCAAAATTCAAAGTTCCGCAGTCAAGAGTTGCCATTTCGGGAACAAGTTCGAGAGGTTGAAGTCTTTCATCATCTGACATTCCTACTGCACCACCTGTTGAAGGTTGAATAATTACATCGGGGACTTCTTTTTTTATTGCATCAATGATTTGTTTAAATCTATCTCTGTCCTGAGTAGGAGTTCCGTCATCCCATCTCACATGAAGATGAATTATGCTTGCACCCGCCTCATAAGATAGTTTAGCTTCTCTAACAAACTCATCAACTGTATAAGGAACCGCAGGATTATGTTCTTTTAACACTTCTGCTCCACAAATTGCTGCGGTGATAATTAGTTTCTCCATATTTTTATTTTTTACGTTGACAATTCTTTGGGACTACACATGTTCCGCTGGCACGGCAAACAACAATAGGCTCTTCAAGGAAATCTGCGGCAGAATCGCTTAGGTCAGGGCGAGGTTTAATAACTTTTTTCGCTTCAAAAATCATTTTTCTTGAAGAATTCCCGACACTGACTATTTCACCTGTGGCTTCGATAAAGTCTCCTGCATAAACTGGTGCTAGAAATTCTACTTTATCATAAGCAGCAAATAA
>JAQVEY010000016.1 GCA_028697515.1 Bacteroidales bacterium
TTTGGATGAGTTGGATGAGAATGATCCTAAAAAACAAGATTTGCAATTAATTGTTGATCAGTCAATTAGGTGCAAGAATATAGTAAGCAATTTGTTGAATTTTGCAAGAAAAAGCAAAATAAAAGTAGAGGAAGTAAATATTTGCGAGTTTATTCAAAAAACTCTTAATTCTGTTGTAATACCTGAAAATATTAATACAGATGTGAAATGTCAGATAAAAGATAAAAATGTGATGATTGATACTGAGCAAATGACACAAGCATTAACGAATCTGGAAAAGAACGCTGTTGAAGCAATGCCTAATGGTGGAATGCTTTCTATTCTTGTCGAGGAAGAGAATGGCCATGTAATAATCTATATCGAAGATGAGGGTATTGGTATTCCTGAAGAGAATATAGAAAAACTTTTCACTCCATTTTTTACAACTAAAGAAATTGGCAAAGGAACAGGTTTGGGTTTGCCTCTTGTATATGGTATTATTAAAATGCATAGTGGGAAAATCGCAGTTAATTCAAATAATGATCCTGCTAAAGGAAAAACAGGAACAACTTTTATGATTAAATTACCAAGAATAAATTAAAACTTAATAATAAAGAATATGGAAACAAATAAGAAAAAAACAATTTTTATTGTAGATGATGACGCTGATTATCTTTTTCAAATGACAAAAATGATCGAAAAGATGGGTTTTGAAGTAATTAGTGCTTATGGGCAAAAGGAAGCTGAAAAGGTCATAGGGGTAATTAATCCTGATTTGGCGATTTTTGATTTAATGATGGAAAATAAAGATAGTGGTTTTATCTTATGTCATAAAATAAAACAGATTAAGCCTGATTTACCAATAATTATAGCTACTGCTCTTACTGCTGATACAGGTATGATTTTCGGTTTGGATAACGAAAAGGATAGAAAATGGATAAAAGCAGATTTATATCTTGAAAAAGGATTACGTCCTGACCAATTGCATCGTGAAATAAATAAACTATTAAAATTATGAGCAAGTTAAATCTTTTAATTGTTGATGACGAACCCGGTATCAGATCTGGTGCCGAAAGAGTTCTTCGCGATTTTTCAGTCGGCTATCCATTTATGGATGAGGATTTTACATTCGAAATCATTGAAGCTGAAACAGGTGAAAAAGCAATAGATATCATTAATTCAACTAAAGTTGATATTATTCTATTGGATAATAAATTGCCCGGAATAGATGGTATTGAAGTGTTAGAGTATATTAATCAAAATGAAATAGATATTTCAGTAATGATGATTACTTCATACGCTTCATTAGATCTTGCGATAAAAGCTACTAATAAAGGAGCATTTAATTTCGTACCAAAACCATTTACTCCAGCAGAGTTAAAAACTGCAGTTGACAATATTACGAAAAACCTGTTCTTAAAACGCATGACAAAACAAATGAAGGAAGAGGGAAAGCAAATTAGATTTCAATTTTTATCCGTCCTTTCACATGAATTAAAATCTCCCATAAATGCAATTGAAGGTTATTTGAAAATCATGAAAGACAAACAGGTTGGCGATAATCTTGATGATTATATGGAAATGATAGGTCGTTCGTTGGAAAGAATTAAAGGAATGAGATCTTTAATTATGGACTTATTGGATCTTACCAGAATTGAAGCTAAAACCAAAATTAGAGATTTGCGAAAAAATGATATTTTCGAAATAGCTAAAACTGTTGTTGATTCAATAGAACCGCTAGCAATACAAAAAAATATAAAACTGTATCTAGATGCTCAAGAAAATTCAATTTTTCTCTGCGATAAATCCGAAATTGAAATGATTTTTAATAACTTGGTTTCTAATGCAGTAAAATATAATGTTGATAATGGTAAGGTTTATATCAAAATTGACTTAAAACAGACTGAATTAGTGATTTCTGTTGAAGATACAGGTATTGGTATGACTGAGGAAGAATGTGCTTTGCTATTTAAAGATTTTGTGAGAATTAAAAATAATAAAACAAAATTTGTTACTGGAAGTGGATTAGGATTATCAATTGCAAAAAAAATGGCAGAATTATATGAAGGAACAATTGAAGTTTTAAGTGAACCAGATAAGGGAAGTAAATTTATTGTGTCTATTCCTGTTGTTTAGTAATAGAATAGTTTAGTTTAGTTTGAAAACTCTGCAGGTTTTTCTTCTTTACCTGCAGAGTATTTTATTTTAGTAATATCTAAGTTTTTAATCATAAATTTGCATAATTTTACTAAAATTTTTTATTCGATAATTTGTGAAATTAAGACCACTTTCCATAAAACTTAAATTGTTTTTGCCAATTAGTGCTATTATTACAAGTGTAGTGATTGTATTAGCTATCTGGTTATATTCTGATTCTGTTAGAACTTTCGAAGAACAATTAAAAAATAGTCTTAAACTTGAGGTAAGAACTATTTCAAAAATGTTTGATCGAGAACAAAAACTTAAAATAGAGAATGTAAAAAAAAGTATAAAACTTGCCTTAAAAATATTTAACGAAAGTAGTTTTTATATTGTAAATAATGTATTAGAGTTTATTGCAGAAAATCAGTTAACAGGTGAGAAAACTAGTGTATATTTAAATCCTTGGTATTTGAATGGCTATCTGATAAACGATAATAATAGCTTTGTTGATAGTATTCAAAATCTGATTGGTGGAACTGTTACTATATTTCAGAAAACCGACAGTGGTTATGTCAGAATTTCGACTAATGTGTTGAAAAAGGATGGATCAAGAGCTATTGGAACATTTTTACCGAATGATTCACCAGTTGTTCAAACTATCGAAAAAGGCGAAACTTATTTGGGTAGAGCCTATGTGGTTGATGATTGGTATATTACTGCATACGAGCCTATTATTTGTCAAGATAGTATTGTCGGAATGTTATATGTTGGACAAAAAGAGAAGGATTTGGAAGAATTAAAAGTCATTTTACGAGATTTAACAATCGGGAAAACCGGATATCCTTTTGTCCTGGATGATAACGGGTATATGATTATTCACCCAAATCGGGAAGGGGAGTTTTGGGGAGATAGTACGATTTTTTATCAAATTAGAGATAAAAAAGAAGGAACTTTTGAGTATATGATTGATGGTAAAGAAAAGTTAATGTCTTTTCTTTATTATGAAGATCTAAATATTTATATCGCAGCTTCTGTAGTATTAAAAGAGGAAAGTAAAGAACTACGCCAAGATACAATTCGAAACTCTATTATTACGGCAATTATTACAATTAGTTTTTTGCTTATTTTTATTTATATTTTCACGACTGACAAGATTTACAGGTTTTTTACTGCTTTAGAGCAGTCAAAACGAAATTTAAGTGATGCTCAACAAGCTCTGCGTGAATCCGAAGAAAGATTTCAAGAATTATTTGATAGTACTGTAGATGATATATTTGTGACAAACATTAATGAAGAAATTGTAGAAGTTAACAAAGCTGCATGCAATACTTTGGGTTATACAAAAGAGGAATTGCTTAAAATGAAAATGTCAGATATAAAATCTTCACAATTTAAATCCTCAGTAACAAAAAATAGAAAAATAATATTCAAAAAAGGCTCTTATCAATTTGAGTCTGAACATTTAACTAAAGACGGTCGTATTATAACAGTTGAATTTGTAAGCAGACTTATTACTTACAATAATGAAAAACAAATATTAAGTGTAGTTCGTAATATAACCCGTCGCAGAATGGAGGAAAGACAAGTTCTGAGTGCTGTAATACAGGCCGAGGAACGTGAACGTCAGAGATTTGCAAAGGATATGCACGATGGCTTAGGTCCTTTGCTTTCTACTATAAAACTTTATGTTAATGAATTGAAATCTATGACATCAAGCCAAAAAGAGAGAGAGGAAATGGTCAACTATTCGAATGAATTAATTGATGAGGCGGTAGTCGCAACACGAAATATTTCAAACAATCTAATGCCAAGTGTTATTAATGAATACGGTCTTGTAAAGGCTTTGGAAAGTTTTTGCGATAAAGTAAATAAGGTAAATAAAATCAATATCAAATTCGAAACTGAGAATCTTGAAGAAAGACTAGATCAAAATCTTGAGCTAATATTCTTTAGAGTAATAAGCGAATTGATAAATAATACAATTAAACACGCTAAAGCAAAAAATATATTTATATTATTAGTTAAAAATGAAGATAAACTTGATCTGTATTTTAAAGATGATGGAATAGGATTTAATGTGGAAGAAATTCTTACAACAAAAAATTTAGGAATGGGCTTGAAAAATATAATTAGCAGAGTCAAATCAATAAATGGAAAATATAGTTTTAACTCAATTCCTAAAGAGGGATTTACAATAAAAATTGAAGTGTCAATTTAAAGTTATTTCTCAATATTAAACTAGTTTATTTTAAATAGATTGGTTATATTTGCTTTGTATTTGAAGTTGATATAAATGAAAGATAAGATTAAAATTATTATTGTTGATGATCACGAAATCTTCCGAAACGGGCTTAAAATGGTTTTGGGGAAGTTGAGTTATTCAGAATTGATAGGGGAGGCTAAGAATGGAGTAGAGTTTTTGGAATTATTAAAAAAATCAATACCGGATATAGTGCTACTGGATATCGAAATGCCAGTAATGAACGGAATTGAAGCGGCCAAGTCAGCATTGGAAAAGTATCCCAATCTTAATATTATTGCTTTAACAATGTTTAATGATGATGAATATATCAAAAGCATGATGGATGTGGGAGTAAAGGGGTTTTTAATAAAAAATATAAATAAAGATACTCTCGATAAGGCAATTCTGACAGTTGTTAATGGAGGTAATTACTATTCAGAGGAGTTGTTCGAGTTTTTTTCGAAACAAATGACTAAGGATAAATCTGCTGACAAAAATGTAATTGATTTAACACGGCGAGAAAAAGAAATTCTTCAGCTTTTGTGCGAAGGACTGAGCAATAAGGAAATAGCTGATGAATTGTTTATCAGCGAGCGAACAGTACTAGGACATAAAACTAATCTAATGCTTAAAACGAATTGTAAAAATTCGTTGAGTCTTATGGCTTATGCCATTAAAAATAAGTTGGTTGTTATTTAATAGAAATAATTAAATTAATCTATGTCTAAACTTCAAAATATAGAAAATTCTAGCTCAGGAGAAATAATTTTATATCAAAATCCTGATGGAAAGATTAAAATTGAAGTTCGACTCGAGGATGAAACGGTTTGGCTAACACAAGAGCAAATGGCTCTTCTTTTTGGTAAAGCCAGAACAACGATAAACGAACATATTCAGAATGTTTTCAAAGAAGGAGAATTAGATGATAAAGTGGTATGTCGGAATTTCCGACACACCACTCAACATGGAGCTATTGAAGGAAAAACGCAAGATGTCTCAGTCAAAAATTACAATCTTGCTGTTGCGGGGATTTATTAATCTTAAAGAATCTCCCCATTCCGAAAAACCGATTTCCGATCCTGCATTTTTTACTAATCGGAAAATTGACTTGATCGAATCTTCGCAATCTTCGTTAATACCCGGTTTGTTTTCGTAAACAATTAAGTGTCGACGGGTTTGTGTCAAAATCAGTTATCACATCTTGCGCATAATAATATATTAATCGTAGTAATTCAATAATATAGATATTGAGAGGGGGGAGATTTGTGTCTCTATATTTTTCCTATTAGTTCGTTGCTTATTTGAATTTGAAGGTATTATGTTTAATGACAACATCAGTAACTTCACAAAGAATTCCTTCAGATTGGGTTCAAAACAATCAGGTTAATTACCTTTGATTTATTTGTCAATATAGAAAAGTCAATTATAGTTAGGAGTCTTTGTCTGTAATTTCTTTTGATTTATTTTTGCGGTCTTTTTTAAAGCCAATTTTTGATAATAATTTTTCAAAAATATCATGCATCAATTGAAATGAAGATACTATTATAACTATTATCATTCCTATTATCCAAACATATCTAATTATTTCATCCATAACCTGGTCAATTTCTTTAAGAGTTTTTTTGCTTTGAATTTTATTGCTATTATCATTATAATTAAGTCTAGCTTATGTTTTGTTGTCATTTTTTGGAATTAAAAAAATCTATTGCTGTCAATAAATCACCTTCATTAAAATCTGGCCAGCTTGTTTTAGTTATATAAATAACTGAGTTTGCGATCTCCCATAAAAGAAAATTGCTTATTCGCTGTTCCCCACTTGTCCTTATTAGTAAATCTGGTTCTGGTATTTTGGCTGTTGAAAGACAATTTGAAAAAAATATTTCATCAATGTTTTCAGGCTCGACAAGTCCATCACAAACGTCTATGCAGATTGATTTTGTAGTTTGAATAATATCTTGCCTCGAGCCATAATTTATTGCAAATATGACAGTGATCGTATCGTTCTTGGAGCAAAGCTCTTCTGCATGTTTTAATTGTTTTTGTGCATTTTTTGGCAGTACATCAATATTTCCAATAATTTTTATCTTTATGTTATTTTCGTACATTTCTTGTAAGTAACGATTAATGGTTTTGGGAATAAGTCTCATTAAAAATGTAACTTCTTCTCGTGGTCGCTGCCAATTCTCAGTTGAAAACGTGAAGAATGTCAAATATTTTACTCCTGCTTTAGCTCCTGCTTCAATAACTTTATGAACAGTTTGTGCTCCAGCTTTATGTCCATACGAGCGTTTTTTATTGTGAGTCTTTGCCCATCGACCATTACCGTCCATAATTATTGCAATATGCCGTGGTGCATTAGTCATATTTCATATTATCGTTTAAATTTATATCTGTCAACATTGCCAATTCTGTATCATAGCATATCATAAAGTCATAATACTCCTCATCTGTTAGTGCTTCTGCGGCTTCTCTGTTTTCCGGTTTACATTCTTTGGTTAATATATTATGTTTAAAATTAGAGTAATGATCTCTTATTGAGCATGGCATATGATAATTTATTCCCTTGTTTATATTTTGCCATTGACGACCGTTTTTCATAAAATCTGACATCACTGAATCAGCTAAATTCAAATTTCTTCCATATATATCATATATATTATCCACATAATAAGGAACAAATACACAAGGCATTATATTGCCGTTCCAATCTATATAAAGATATCCACCTTCACTACCATAGGCAATGCAACCATTTGATATAATCGCATTATTCCAAAAATCTGCAATAGGGTATTTTTTATTTTTCACTAGTTCTGTCCAAAATTTAAATAGCTCGATCCTTTGTTTTGGCGGTACAACGAGATCAAGAGTTTCTCCAGCCTTTCCAATTGGCATCATTTGAAATTGCCACATATATGTCGCACCAATTTCGTTGAAATAAAAATCGTAGAAATCTTCTTTTAGTAGTATATCTATGTTTTTACTTGTAGCTGTTACTGAGATACCAAATGGTACTCCATAAGATTGCAAATATTCAATACTTTTTTTAATTTTTTTGTAAACTCCAATACCTCTTCTGGCATCTGTTTCATATTCATACCCTTCAACTGAAATTGCAACAGTTACATTTCCAAATCGCGACATCTTTTCTGCAATGGCAGCATTTATTAAAGTTCCGTTAGTGAACACTAAGAAGAAAACATCAGGATATTTCTCAAATACATCCATGATAGTTTTGTTATCGCTCTTATACATAAATGGTTCTCCTCCGCTGATAACTATAAATCTACGACAAAAATTATTATATACATCATCAATAATTTTTGTGACATAATTAAATGGCAATGTTTGTGTCGTTTCGTTATTCGACGATGCATAGCATCCTACACATTGCAAATTGCACTTTTGTGTCGGAGAAATTGCAACAAAACCTGGAGGATTTAAGCCGTACTTACTTTTATATTCGAAATGACCTTGCCTATACGTTTTAAAATTATCACCATTATGCAGAAAATCGTCTCCTATTAATAATGGTTTAATCCTTTTTATAAAGTCGTATGAAATATTACCATTGTTTAGGTTATTATTTACTGAATTTAGTGCTGCTGAAATATAATAATATCGAGCCAACTGTACCTCTGGGGGGTGATTTCCACCATAATTTTTTACCATTTTGTCATAGATGTATTCATCTATCTTTTTTACTGAGAATTGTCTCATTTGTTTTTGCCTTAGCACTATTGTAAAAAATTTTTCTACTATTCGATTTTTGTTTGCCATATTTCCTTTTTTTTTTATGTTTTTAATTTTTCATGCTGTAAACTTTTTCTTTTATTTGCTGAGCCCATTCATTGTGAGTTTGGTCTTTTGTTAGGTCTTTATAGGAAATCGGGGTGCCTATTACAACTTTTATAGTTTTGTTTTTTTTTCTAAAAAACTCATATGGTAGGAGAATTAGCTCAATATTTAAATTGAATTTAAATGCACTTCGAACGATATAAATTAAATAGAATAAAATTGAATTCCTCCCAGAAATAAATATTGGCACTACGTCCCGTTTACACTCAATTGATTTAGAGATAAAACTCTTTTGCCACACTCCATCTTTAATTTTATAGTTTTCTATTCTTGAAACAAGCCCTGCAGGAAAATGGGTAATTGCACTCTCTGAGCTGTAAATTTCTTTAACATTCTTTAAATAATCTCTGTTATTGCCTTCAAAAACGTTTACTTTTGCTAAAAGTGGTTGGAGTTGTGGTATGTAACCAAATACATCATTTCCTATTGCTTTAATTTCCCCATATTTATTTGAAATTATGCCAGTCAATATAAGGCCATCCATTACGCCCATAGGGTGATTTGCTACAAAAATACATCTACCAATTTCTGGCAAATTTGACTGTCCTAATACTATTGTTTTTAATTTCATTTCTTTTTGTAACTGACCAAGGAATTCTGCTCCTAATGAATCTGAGTATTTATTTAGAACTTTGTTAATTTTATTTTCACGTATTATTATTTTTAATATGTAGAGTAGTGGTCTTGGAATTCGTTTTAATAGTTTTGAGTATCTTTCACTTATGATTTCTTTAATATCTATATATTTCATAATATTGTTATGTTTTTTTTTTTTTTTTTTTGTTTTTTTTTTTAAAACTAATTTTTTTTTTTTCTATATTGTCTTGATTTTAAAGACTAATTGTTTTTCTTATATACTTGATCATAAGTGGAGAGTTTCGCAAAGCTGTTATCGTGATTTCGAGTACTTCAGTGATGTAATTTCTAGTAGCTCTTAAAAATGTTGCTTTATGATATTTTGTGTAGTGTTTTAGATTTTTTAAATGTGTAAACTTCATAGTTTTTCCCTCCGCCTTGTAATAAAGGTATAGCAATGTTTCAACTCCAAATCTTGATTTTTTCATCCTATTAATAATTGGCTCTATATCTGACTTTAAAAGTGCTCTTTCTCCAGTTAATATCTTCATCGGATTTATTGATAATCCCATAATATCAATAGTTGTATACCCCAAAACCATTAATGACTTCGTTTCTCCTTTCAAAAAAGGATCGAGTATTTGTTGAATGCAATCCAGATCTTTTACTCTATGGTCTGCATCTATAAATATTAAAATCTCATTTGTCGCTTTTTTTGCTCCTATTGCCATTGCATAACCTTTTCCCATATTCTTATTAAAATGAAAGTATTTCATAGGTATACTCTTGGATAAATTCCAAATCTGCATATCTGTGCTGTCTGTTGACCCATCGTCAATTACCACTATTTCGTCAATCAGTTTTGACTCAGAAATTGTTAAAATTACATTTGCGATTGTTTTCTCTTCATTATATGCACAAATTATTGCACTTACCATTTGTATTTTAGATTCCATATTACTTTATTTTTTATTTTATATTTAGATAAAAATTACTGTATGCTTTTTGCAAATATTTCTGCTCGGAATTAAAAAGTTCTGTTTCCTGTTTTGAAAGCCTTCGATCATTAAAATATGATTGCTGCTTTATACCCTCCAGCATGATGCATTTTACTTTTTTACCTTCCATCTGGTAATATAGATTTATAAATAACTCAGTGCCACCTTTTTGTTTTTTGATTCTGTCAATAATTGGTAGTATATTGTACTTCTGAAAACATCTCATTACTGCAAATGATTTATTCGGATTCCTACTGTAATCAATTAGTGATGCTTTCGGCTGTCCAATTATCATATCTACTTCTTTATTTCGAACTGGTATTATCATTTTTTCGAAATGATGGTCGCTGATTTTAGTATAACTTGCATCAATAAACAGTATTGTTTCTCCAAAACTCCGCTCTACACCAGTAGCTAATGCATGTCCAATTCCTTCATTTTCTGGTATTAAGAAATACTTAAAATCATAGTGATTACATAATCTTTTTATAGCAAGTTCAGTTTTGTCCGTTGACCCTGAGTTTATTACTATAACCTCGTCGAAGTAATAATCCACTGCTCTTATAACAATACTGCGTATTGTTCTTTCATTATTATGTGCATAAATTATAGCACTCAAATTTGTCATAACTTTGTTTCTTTATTATTGAATTCTTTGATACACAATGCGGCCGCATGTCTGCCAACCTCTATTATTTCGTTCGACCTATGAAAATCATACGATCTTGCTGTCGCAACAGGGATGTTTATTATTATATCGGGTTTTGTTATTTCTAATGATAGATCAGATATTCTTTCGAGCATTGTTGAACTTGCCAACTGAATGAGAGTGTAATACCCCTGGCTCTGTTTGTCTCCAATATCTATGAAGTCTAAGATTTTATTCCTGAGACTGATGCTCAAATTACGATTCTTTAAACTCCCTTCAAAGAACCCGTTCCGTTTCCTTTTCGTAAGATTAGGCATTTGTCCTTTCAATTCGTTAATTTCATCACTGTAGTACAGATTTACCGCTACAAGAATATCTCCTTCATTTCGCTTAACTCGATTCACTGGAATAGGATTTATAATACCACCATCGACCAAAATTTTATTATTAATTACCGCAGGTGTTATAATACTTGGAATTGCTATTGAAGCGCGAGTAGCGTCATAAAAACTTCCTGAGGTAAAAACGACTTCTTTGCGATTAATTATATCTGTTGCAATTGCTGAATACGGGATATTCATTTCTTCAATATTCATATCAGGAATGAATGTTTTCATTTTACTTATAACTTTATTGCATTTTAAAAGGCCATTTGTACCTATTGTAAAGTCCATTAAGTTGTAAACATCCCGTTTATTTAAAGTACAAACCCAATTTGCTAATGAATCTAATTCGCCCATTGCAAACACACCTCCAATTAAGGATCCTATAGAAGTGCCGCTCACTGAGGTAATTTCAAAGCCTTGCGAATTCAATTCCTCAATTACACCTATGTGTGCTAGTCCTCTTGCCCCCCCACTTCCTAACGCTAACGCTACTTTTTGCTTCATAATATTTATGTTTTTTTATATTTTTTTTAGTAAAACTGCGCCACTCGAATACCCCCCACCAAATACCGATATAGCTATTAAATCATCTTTATTAAAACATTCCCAATTCTGGGCTAACACTATTGCGGTACTAGCAGATCCAGTATTTCCATATTGATGGATATTGGTCAATACTGATATTGATGGCGTTTTAAGTTCGTTTCTCACATAATCAATTATCCTTGAATTTGCTTGATGGGGAATTAAATAATCCAAATCTTCAGTTGTTAAATTATTTTGCGAAAGAATATCTTTTGTCTCCTTCAACATATACTTACACGCTTGTTGAAAAACATCATTACCAATGTTCATTTCCAACCCACCATTTGTTGGTATCAAATTTACAGCTTCAATGCTTCTTCCTATATTTCCCAATCCTGTAGTGTTTACATCCAACACTAATAAATCATCTTTTGTTAAATTCTCCATGGTAATGACAACCGCTGCGGCTCCATCACCCCACAAAAAGCCAGATTTTTTATTACTGGGATCACTATAAAGGCTGTTGTTTTCAGAAGTTACTATCAATGCTTTAGTTGCTTTTCCCTTTGCAAAATAACAATCTACTATTTCTATTGCATTTACAAATGATGAACATGCTGAGTCAATTGTAAAACATTTTGCATTTGAAATTTTAAATGTCTTTTGAACTACATGTGATATTGTGCTAACTGTATCAAATGGGGTATATGTCGCACCTATTATTAGGTCTATTTCTTCAATTTTAAATGGCAATTTTTCTTTGGAAGACTTTACAGCCTCTATCGCCATTGTATTTGTATTCTCTTCTGAACTTGTCCATCTGCGTGTACTTATCCCACATTTTGTTAAAATTTCATTATCTTGTATTCCACATTTTCTAAAAAATAGCTTATTCGATACGATTGTATCAGGCACATAATATGAAGCTAAATTGATAATCATTAATTGATTTATTTATGCGTTTGTGTTTATAAATTTTTTTAAACCCTATTATATTACTTATTAAATTTGTACTTATATCGTTTTTAAGTCAACTTCAGTATAAAAAAAATTATCCAGGAGAATCCGGCTCTTTTGTAAAATCACGTAGTATAAGCTTTTCTGTGTTTTTGGGAAAGTGACTAAATAGCCAGACTGATAACTTTCCCTTTACAGTTAATAGTATTTTCTCCTTCCTTAATATCGTTGCTTTCCTAATTTTTAATGCGACCTCCTCACTTGTCATCATTTTTTCTTCAATTCTAGGTATGAATTCTTGTGGTAGTCCAAACTTATTTAATGCACTTTTGCGAATATTTGTATTCGTAAAACCGGGATGAACAATCAATATGTGCAATTTATTATTCCTATTTTCTAAACGTAATGTTTCAAAAAACCCGTTCAAAGCATGTTTAGATGCACAATATCCTGTTCGTCCCGGCAATGGAGTTAACCCTGCAATTGATGATATATTTACAATACTACCTTTTTGCTGCAATATATGTGGTAGCGCATATTTCGTACAATATATTGCACCATAAAAATTGGTATCCATGAGTTCCTTTATAACTATCAAATCTAATTCTTCGAATCGTGCTCGCATTGAGATTCCAGCATTGTTTATTAAAATATCAATTTTCCCACAAAACTTGAGTGTTTGATTTATTAAATTTTCGCATTCATTAACTACTCTAACATCAGTTTTTACATAATATGCAGTTCCCCCAGACGCATTTATGTCTGTGCAAACGACTTTAAGGTTTTCAACAGTCCTTGCTGCTAAAATTATTATTGCTCCTTGTGAGGCAAACTCATAAGCAACAGCTTTTCCAATTCCTGAGGTTGCACCAGTAACTATTACAACTTTACCATTTAAAGCTTTTTTCATTTTGTTTTACTTTTTATCATGCATTATATTCCATTTTCTTTATATAGCACCTGCTGCGTTTATGTTGTCTATAGTCAAATTTTTTCCATAGATTTTGTACTTGTGTATTGCTTTCTGTCTCTTTGTTCGTTTCAATATTAGTTATCCCATTTCTTTGAAAAGCACCTATAAGCTCATTAAAAATAATACCATTTACTCCTTTATTTTTATAATTTTCTTCTATTGCTATTAATAAAGTGTCAACAGTATCATTATGTTTCAATGCCTTATGTATTCTAAAAATCCCAAAAGGATATAAGTAGCCATTTGATTTTTTTATTGCTCTGGATAATGATGGTAAGCATATTCCAAACCCAACCAATTTTTGAGTTGAGTCAACTACAAGACATACAAAATCAAGCCTTAGTAACCTAAGATAGTTATCCACTATTTTATCAACTTGTATTTCATTAAATCCATTAAATCCATAGCTATTTACATATTCTTTATTCAACATTTCAAATATTGCATCAGTATAGTTTAGAAGATCATTTTTTGATTTTAGCTCCAAAACGCTGAGATTGTATCGTTTCTTAATTATTGTTGCCCCATTTACATATTTTTCCGGTATAGAATCTGGAACTTTAACATTATATTCTACCCAGTCAGTTTCTTTTTTATATCCACATTTCTCAATCATTTGACCATAATATTGGTAATTATAGTTTGAATATATTGTAGGTGTTTCAGTAAAACCTTCAATTAATACTCCTGAACGATCAAATGTTGTAAAACCCATTGGGCCTATAATGTATTCTACACCATTAATCGAACCCCAATCATCTACAACTTGCATTAATTTACTAATTACTTCTTCGTCATTATAAAAATCCAGCCACCCAAATTTTAAATATCTTTTTTTCTGGTTTGTATTATAAGCAACATCAATTATTCCAGCAACTCTTCCAACTACTGTGCGATTTTTAATGGCTAGCCAGTATTTCACTTCGCAAAACTCCAACATGGGATTGGTTATTATGCTGTGATTTGCCAGTTCCTCATTTTGCAATGCTGGTATATAATTCTTTTCGTGTTTATACAGGCTTCGGGGAAAATTTATAAATAATTTCAAATCCCTTTTAGTAATAACTTCAACAATACTTATTTTTTCCATATTCAAATTGTACTAAAATCGTTTAATAGTCAGATTCGGTTAAAAAAATTATTTTGACAATCCTCGAGTTAAAATAACAAACATATCATTAAAATGTGTTGAATAATCTTTATACTTATTCTGTACGAAGAATGGAATTTCTAGCCCCTTCAAAATCATAATTAATACATCAGCTAAAATGTCTATATTAATGTTAATACTAAACTCACCATCAGTAATCCCTTGATTTATAATATTCTTCAAGTTTGTTCTATCCCACGCATCAAATTCATTTCTCAGATCATCTACAAATTTATAGTGTTCAAAAAAATCTGCTTTCAAAGTTCCATGATAGTTTAAAGACAACTCCATTACACTCATTCTTGTTAGGACATATTCTTTAAGTTTATCTGATGAACTAATTATATGATTTTGAAGTACAAGTGATAAAACATTTTTTAGCTGCGATATTTCCTTCAGTACAACCTCTCTGAATAAATCTTCTTTACTGGGAAAATGATAGTAAATTGAGCCTTTAGCTTTTCTTGCTATTTTAGCAATTTCATCCATTGATGTTTTATGAAACCCAAAACGACTAAACAACCTGTCTGCAACAGATATTATGATTTCTCTGGTATCATCAATTTTTATCATTGTCATATTTGTTCTAAAATCGTTTATT
>JAQVEY010000346.1 GCA_028697515.1 Bacteroidales bacterium
AAAGAAGAACTGATGGTGCATAATCCAGATTTTGATGGAATTAAACTTATGGTTGGAAAACTGTTACAGATACCAAAAAAATCAGGAGAACTTATTGAAGATTTGAATAAAATAGTACTGGATAGTCTAGCAAAAATTAATCTCCCAGTAGTTGATACCGTTGTGCTGTTTGAAGATTTATGTAATCAGGAAAACTGGTATAAAAATGGTAAAAGTTTCGATATTGTCATTTTTTTACCATTCGAAATTAGTTCAAATATCAGAAACCTGTACAATCAAGCAACATCTAATAGAGAGCAAAGGCTTTATTTGATTACTGAGAAAATGATATCTTTTTATTCGGGAGTTCTAATGGCAATGGAAAAGTTTAAAAACCTTGACGTTAAGCTTAATGTGTCTGTCTATGATACAGGAAATGAGAATGTTGTTATTTCATCCCTAATCGAAAAAGGTCTGTTAGATAGTGTTGATGTTATTATTGGTCCAGCATTTCGGTCACAAATAGATTTTTTAAACTCTAATCTCAAAAATGACAAAGTTGTAATTATTTTGCCTTTTGTAGATGATTCAGAAATTCTTCAGAAATATCCTCGTAATATACTGCTTAAACCTGCAAAAAACTATGTTATTGAAGGCATAGCTGAATATGCTGCATTGAATAAACAACACAATTATTTAATAATACAAGGAAGTACAGATGAACAAATTAAAACATCGAATTTATATAAGGAAGCACTAACAAAAGCAGTTGGCGATAGTGGACGAATTAAAATAATCCAATTTTCTGGGAAAAACCTTACATCATTGAAATCATTAGTAGAAAAGGATCGCGAAAATGTATTTATACTTCCTTTTCATTCGGAAACAATTTGTACAAATGTATTTCTCGACTTATTCCCTTTGAAAGATTTTGAAATCACGCTAATAGCAGATGAGGCAGTTTTGGAATATCAAACTATTGACCCAAGTTATTTTGCGAAGGTGAAATTTTCATATTTTTCGGGTAATAAAGTTAACTATTCAGATACTGAAACTATTAATCTTATCGCTGAATACAGAAATGCATTTCTATGTGAACCTGACGATAATTCCTTCTTAGCTTACGATGCTACATCATATTTTATTATGAATTTAGTAAAATATGGAAATAATATGCTTCAATGTATGCAAAAAGATAGTGTTTATCAAGGCGTGTCTGGACTCCAGAAATATGCAAGCCATGATAGTTTTGCAAAATATTCTTATGCAAATCAATTTGTTTATATTTATACCATGCAGGAGGATTTCTCTTTCAAACAAGTTTATCCTATAATTGAGCAAGCAGAGGATGACGAAATTGAGAATTAATTTGTAGTTATTATTGACTTATAAGGCAACCAAAAATATAAAAAACGTCTTTTTTATATAAAAATATACATTAGTATAGAAAAATTTAATATATTCGCGTTAAACAATTAGACTTGGGAGTATTGTTTATTTTATATATTTGTTATTATAAAAAACACAACTATGAAAAATAGGTATTTTTTCTTTGTTATGGTTTTATTCTATATGCATTCCAGTGCGTTTTCACAGTCATTGGAGTTTACAGAAGCTAAAACTATTGGAGATTTAAAAACAGTATATTTTTATATCGAAGGTCTTGATGAAGATGAATCGGACAGAGCTTTTTTACTTGAGCAATTATTAAATGATGCAAACATATTTAAAGGAAGGATATTTACAAGCTCATCTTTTAAAACTAGATGTCAGTTATATTTACCTGTTTCTATTACTCCTGAGTATATCAGACCGATTCTAATCAGTAATGGATATGATTTTGATTTGTCGAGCATTTCTGTTGATGGAAAAGTTAGTACTGAGAAAAAACCTGATAGTTATGTTTCTAAATTTCAATCTCCAGCAGATGGGTTTCCAACATTAATCTATACTGGAGACAAAGACAATGATGCTGAACAATATCGCATGGCAAAGGAGCAATGGGTGGGTTCAAATCAGAAAAAGTATGATAAACAAAGAGCGAATGGTACGGCTCAATATCCAATTGTTGTGTCGAAATCTGATTTTGATAAATTTACAGAAACAAAAAAGCAAATGATATTGGCCGAACCTGATAAATTTGTAATTAAATAATATTAACGCCAAAGATTAACAATTATGATGAAGTATTTACATAAAATTGTCTTAACCGCAGTGATATTTTTTATTGCTGCCTTATTGAATTATTCTTTGGCGTGTACAGGAAGTACACTTGCCGGGAATCTTACCCCAAATGATAATTGGCAGACTATGGGTGGTATTCAGGCTGGGGATCGTTATACTTTTACTATTGGTTTAGGAGAGGTTATTATTTTCTCTTTTTGTCAAGGAGGCGGTTCATATACAAATGACCCACGTATAGATCTTCATGATCAAAATGGTACTATTGTTTATGATTTTAATGATGATCATTGTGGTTATGGTGCAGAACTTGTTTGGGTATGTACAGCATCAGGAACATATTCGGTAGGTTTTTATGATTTTTTCTGTTTGACAAACGGAGCAGCTCTAGGCACAATAGCTTATAAATTATTACCAACACCTACAGAACAGGATTGTTTAGGTGCTAGACCTTTATGCGAAAGTTACACCAATCATCCTCAATCTTATGTGGGAACTGGCCACTATTATGATATATTTGATTTTAATGATCAACAAGGGATGGCTGTTTCAACAAATAATTGTCCTAATTGTCTTGTGACAGGTGAATTAAATGATGTATGGTACACATTTACTGCTCAGTCAAATGGGAATCTTGCCTTTACTATTGACCCTGTTGATAATAATGATGATTATGACTGGGCTTTGTATAGCTTAAATGGTGGAGTGGATTGTTTCGATTTAATTGACTGGAATGCTCACCCTCCAGTTAGTTGTAACTATTCATTTGGCGGCAGTGGAAATACCGGTTTGGGATCTGGGTCTTCGAGTTGTGTGGGACCTGTCGAAGACGTACTTTATAATTCTACTTTTGCTGTTACAACAGGGCAAACTTATGTTTTAACTGTTTCGAATTTTAGTTCAACTCAAAATGGATATTCGATTAACTTTGGTGCAAGTACGGCAACCATAATTGATAATTCTGCACCTGTAATGACAGATCTTGTTTATCAACCATATTGTGGTTCATCATCAATTACTATTCAATTTAGTGAATCTGTTTGGTGTTCCAGTGTTCAGCCTGCCGATTTTGTGTTAACAGGTCCTAATGGTACATATTCGGTTGATGATACATATAGTGTTGTGTGTATGTCTGCATCTTCAAATACATATGCCGGTACATGGTACGACGACGTTTGGACATTACACCTTGGAGACTTGTTATCACAATCTGGTGATTATACTTTAACACTAATAGCGGGTAGCGTCGAGGATAAGTGTACAAATGTTAATGTTGCAA
>JAQVEY010000347.1 GCA_028697515.1 Bacteroidales bacterium
TCTAAAATCCCATTCTGGATTGTGGCAATAATTTGCGTAAATATATTTCCTATCCTCTTCATTTACATATACATCTTCTAGACTTAATTCGTCGTGACATCTAAGAAAAGTAAACCATTGACACATTTCAGGTATTCCGGGAGTAATTTCTTTACTTAACACCTTTTTAATCGGTTCTGACGATTTTGAGGCAATAGATTTAAATATCTGAGGCATTAAAGGAAAATGATAACCCGCATGACATTCGTCTCCCTCTCCCATATATTTAACAACTTCATAGGGTGGTTGACAGGCTTCTGCTAATAAAATTACTGATGGATTAAGATATTCGACAACAAGTCTGAAGAACTTAATAATAACATGAGTTTTATCCAAATTTTCACAGGATGTACCTTCCTCTTTCCACAAATAAGGTATTGCATCAGCTCTAAATCCATCTACTCCTTTCTCTATCCAAAACATTAAATTGCGACACATATCAAGCAATACATTAGGATTTTGATAGTTTAAGTCAGGCTGAAATTCGAAAAACCTATGAAAATAAAAGCGATTATCATCATATTTTTCCCAATTACTATCACACATACCTTTGAATAATAAACGACATTCACTATAAGCCCTGTCGTTATCGCTCCAAATATAGTAGTCTGAATATTTATTTTTTTCGGGTAATGCAGATTTTTTAAACCAAAGATGTTGATTAGAAGTATGATTAATAGCGATATCGAAAATCACTTTAATTCCCTCTCTGTGAACTGTTTTGAGAAAATCATCAAATGATTCGTCTCCTTCGTTTCCCAACAAATCAGAACGTATTTTTGTATAATCGGAAATATCAAACCCAGCATCTTTCATTGGAGATTCGAGAATTGGCAAAAGCCAAAGACAATTTATTCCGAGATCTTTCAAATAAGGAATTTTATCCTTAAGTCCATCAAAATCTTTATTAAATAAATCAACATACAAAGAATAAACTACAGCATCTTTATACCAAAGAGTTTTTTTATTCTCATTTAAAAATATATCCCCTTTTAATTCTTTAAGCTCCATGAGAAAAGCATCAAGCAACTTAACAGACTGTTCAGGATACAGAATTTTCCAAAGCTTTAAAAACTCATTTTTAATAATGGTCATAAAAAGGTTTTTTGAGAAAATAATCTCTCATTAATTTAGTTTATAAAGATACAAAAATTATATTTGTAAAAAAACTTTTTATGAAAAAAATTGCAGTTGTACTTTCTGGTTGTGGAGTATTTGACGGAAGTGAAATACACGAGGCCACTCTGACACTGTTGGCTTTATCAAAAAACGAACTTGAATATGAGTGCTTTGCTCCTGATAAAGAACAATATCATGTAATTAATCATCTTACTAATGAAGTAAGTAAAGAAAAAAGAAACATTTTAGTTGAATCGGCAAGAATTGCCAGAGGTAAGATTAAACCCTTGTCGGAATTACATGCCAGTGATTACAATGGAGTGATTTTTCCTGGTGGACATGGGGCTGCTAAAAACCTATCCTCGTTTGGTTACGCAACTGACAATTATGAGGTTGATAACGAAGTAGCCAGAGTAATTATAGAGTTTCACGAGTCACGCAAACCAATTGCAGCACTTTGTATTGCCCCTGTGCTCATTGCAAAAGTCCTTGGTGGCAAATTAACTATTGGAAATGATAAATCTACTGCTGATAAACTTACAAAACTTGGTGCAAATCATATTGATAAAGATTACAACGAAGTTGCAATTGATGAAAAAAATCTTATTATTACAAATCCTTGTTATATGTTAGCAGATAACATATATAAAGTATATACAGGTGTTCAAGTAACAGTTGAGGCAATGATGGGACTTATCAAGAAATAAGCTGTCAATTCAGTAATTAATCCTGCTTAAATTCAATAATCACAGTACCTGTTTGCAATCCACTCCCTTTTAGTGTTTCATATTTCCATTTATAGACCGCATCTTTAGCAGGTTGAACACATTCATTACAATTTGTACTTACCAAATGGATTTCTGTCACATTTCCATGCTCATCGACAATAATTTGAAGTATTACTTTTCCAAATATATTTTCTTTTGCAATTGGTTCTACAAGTTTAATTCTTTTTCTAGTGCCAATCTCTCCATAAAGATTAGTCGGCTCGAAATTACCATCGCTATTCAATAAACTTTCATCATTACCACTCTCATCTTTACCAAATGGATTTCTGAAAAGATTGTTTATATTTTCTTTATTAATTGAATTAATATCTGTTTCGCTATTACCGGATTCAATATTTTTAGAATTTTCGAAATCTTGAATCAATATTTTTTTACCAGAAATTTCATTATCGTCATTACTCAATATTTTGCCTTCTTTAGAATCAGAACTTGAGAAATCACTTTCGTACTTTTCAAAGTCAATTATAATCATTTCTTCTTTGGGGGGAGGTAATTTAACTGTAAAACCGGTTAGAAGTAAAATCATTGTACAAAAAAATACAAAAAACGCAGCTCCGGTTAATGCATGTATGTGTTTTTTTAGCTTTTTCATAATCCTAATTTTAATTATCTTATTAAAAAACGGACATGAGATACAATTAAGTACTAAAATTCATAAAAAAGATATATTTGATTTGAAAATCGCTAAAAAAAAGTGATTTGCTTTAATTCAATTTGAACTCAACAGTAACTGTTCCAACCTGAAAACCAGCACCGGGTTTCTTTTCGTATTTCCATTTTCGGACTGCGGTAATTGCCAGCTGCGTACATTTAGAACAATTTGTGCTAACAAGAGTAGCATCAGTTACATTACCATTTTCGTCAACTGTAATTTTTAATTTAACAATACCAACGAGATTATCTTCATTAGCTGGTTTAACCATAGTAACCTGTCTTCTACCGTCAAGAGAGCCGAAGCCACCAGGGCCGGTACCAGTTCCGTCCCCACCAGTGCCATCGCCAGGATTTCCATCACCACTTCCATTACCTGCATTTCCTGTACCATTACCAAAGGTTCCACCGCCAAACAGATTATTGATTCTATCTGAATTTGCATTCGTTTGAGACGAATTATTCTCTGTGTTTGAAGTATTGTTATTAGGTAATGTGCTTGATTGCTCGGAGGCGGCATCTTCGAAGCTTTGAGTGATTACACCTGAGTTTGAAGAGTTCTGAGTCGAGGCATTTTGTTCGTTTGATGTGGCAGATGAGGATGCACCCGCATCGATGTTTCCGCCACCTCCAAAGTCAATCAAGATAGCCTCCTCTTTTGGAGGAGGATCAGGAAATGTGAATCCAAAAAGTAATAATAATATGATCACTGCAGCGGAATAAAAAAATGCTCCAATGATTCCAAATATATTATGCTTTTTTAAATTCATTTCTTATTCTGGCTGTGTAGCTAGTATTAGTTTATATTCATTATCTTTTGCGATATTCATTACTTTAA
>JAQVEY010000348.1 GCA_028697515.1 Bacteroidales bacterium
GAACAAAATGAAAATCAGTATGGACAGTTAAAACTATTTTAATTTTCTTGGTACGCTAGTGAGGTTTAATGAGAAATCACAGTTATCGTTTATTGGTTATGGAAATAATATAAACGAAACGAATGTTAATTGGGATGATTATGCAGAATTTAAAGGTAATTCAATGAATTCAGATTATGATGACGGTGACTTTGGTTTTGGTAGTCAGAATAACCAAAGATATATGTTTTCGATGAGGTACAATCAATATGATGGACGAGGATTTACGAAAAATGCAGGTGGAGGTGCAAATTACAACTATAATTCAGATAAGGTAAAATTCAATGCAGGCTATTTCTACAATCAATCAGACTTGAGTTATGACCAATATACTAACAGAAATACTTTTTTACCCGACACATCATATTTGCGATATGACACAATAGGATTTAAGCAGTTTAATAATGCTCATAATCTTAACTCTAGAATACAAATAGACTTTGATTCAAGCAATATGTTTATTTTTAGAGCAAATACAAGATTGTCAGGCAACAACTATACAAATACTCAACTTCAGCAATATTTCACGCCTACAATGATAGATATAAACTCAAATACACTCCTTGACAATACAGATTTGGATGCATGGTCACTAAATTTATTAAGTATTTATGTTCATGACTTCAAAAAATCCCGCAGATTGTTTGCAATAAGTGGAGCTACTGACATTATTGACAATTCATCTGAACAGACTTCTGAAAATATCAATAGATTTTATATGGCTACAAGTCCTGAAGAACAGATAAAACTATTGAACGAAGACAACTCGGCAACAAATGTTTACAAATCAAGTATTATGTATCTCGAGCCATTGGGCAAAAGGTTTTCACTCATGGGATTTTATAATTTTACTTATACTGGCGACCAATCAGGAAAATCTGCAAAGGATATTTTATCAGCGAATATTTTTGTGGATAGTTTGTGCAATTATTATCTGCATGAAGTTAATCATAACCGTGTTGGTGCTAGTTTAAACTATGGTTTTGAGGGAATAAATTTATCAGCAGGAGGAGCATTTCAAAATATTAATCAAACTGGAATATTTTCGCCATTTAAAGGAGATGCCATTGAAACAACGATTTCCCCGCGTAGTTACAACAACATAATCCCATATTTCTCTGCAAACATTCAACTAGTTTCAAATATAGGCCTAAATGCAGAATACACATACAATGTTCAAGAACCTTCTCTTACTCATTTACAGCCAATTATAACATTAAGCAATCCCTTATATAATATTGAAGGAAATATAGAACTCACACCAGAATTATCGCACAATTTTTCGGCAACTATGCATTATTGGAATCAGGCTTCATTTACTTCTGTCTATTTAAATGCCGGATACAATATTTATGAAACATCTATTGTTTATAATCAATATACAGAATTTGTTGAAAATTTGGGATATGTAACAAATTCAAAACCCTATAATGTTAGTGGAGGCAACAGCTTTAACACAAGTCTTTGGACTAATTTTCCGATAGTTAAAACAATCTTGACAATGAATATTTACGGTCAGGTACGTTTTTCTGAAAAACCTGCTTTTATAAATGGTATTGAAAACATTACCAATTCTGATTTCTATTATGGGAATCTTGGCTTAAATCTAACTTTAGGACCAAAACTAAACTTCAACTTTTCGGGTAATGTTTCTGAAAACTTAGTAAATTATTCTTTACAGACAAGTCAAAATCAGGTCATATTACAGTATAGCGCTAATGCAGGAATTAAATGGCAATTCGCAAAAAAGACATATTTTGAAAGCAATTTTGGCTGGACTGTTTATCAAAATGACAGATTTGACTATGAAAAAAATATGATGATTGTAAATACCTCTGTAAGACAAATTTTGGGAGAGAAAAATCGCTTCGAGATTCGACTTGCTGCATTTGATCTTCTTAATCAAAGACTTTATATTTTACAAAATGCAGCAATAAATTATACTGAATATACAACATCTCCAACACTAGCGAGATATTTTATGTTAAGTGTTTCGTATAACTTAAAAGGATTTGAAACAAAGATGAAGCAGAGAGGAAGATGGTAGTGTTGTAAATATTAAAAACAATTATGAAAAAAATATTATCTATACTTTTGTTAGTGTTTGCAAGTTTAAGTTTTGTAAATGCTCAGAACTCAAGTGGTAAAATAAACTACACGGTAAAGCATGATTGGGTAAAAAAAATCATAGCCGTTGACTATATGAGCCAAAGCAGACGCGATCAATATCAATATATGTGGGGTTCATCTTCGGAATATACAGAAAAGAGCGTTTTGTTATTTAATTCAGATTTTTATTTTTATGAAGAGCCTGTTGATGAAGATGCAAATTATGGATATTCATGGAAGACTAGTGAGTATTTCATTTTTAGGAACATAAAAGATAACACTACTTATGACGTTTTAAGGTTTCAGAACAAGTTGTATGTAATCGAAGACAGCATTCAGTATCCAAAGTGGAAAATATTAAACGATTTAAAAGAAGTTGCTGGGCATATATGTATGAACGCAAGTTTTTATGATGAAATTAAAATGAATAAAGTTATTGCATGGTTTGCATTAGACTGGCCTGGGAATTTTGGTCCAGAAAGATACGGTGGACTTCCGGGAGTAATTCTCGAAATTGATGTCAATAATGGAGCTCAGGTTATTACTGCAGACAAGATAGAATTCTTTGAAAATGACACTGTAATTAACAAACCTACACATAAAAAGAAGCATAAAAAGATAAACGAAGCAGTTTATCTCGAATTATTGTTGAAATATATCAACGATTGTAAGAAACAGGAAATGCCTTATTTCTGGGGAACCAGATATTAATAAGATCTATTATTCAATAACCCCGTCAACAATTGTAAACATTTTGTCTGTAAGCTTTGCATGTTCTAAATTATGAGTAACGATAACAAATGTTTGTTCAAAGTTCTTTCTTAACTCAAATATTATTTCGTACAAAGCTTTAGCATTTTTTGAATCGAGATTTCCCGAAGGCTCGTCTGCAAGTATAATAGTTGGATTATTTATTAGTGCCCTAGCTATTGCAACTCGCTGTTTTTCGCCACCTGAGAGTTGATTGGGTTTATAATTCGCTCTGTCTTCTACTTGCAAAGCTTTTAATAAATCGCTTGCTTTTTGTTTTATTTCAGTTTTATTTTTATTAGCGATAAAACCCGGGATACAAACATTTTCGAGTGCTGTAAATTCAGGCAATAAATGATGAAACTGAAATACAAACCCAATATGCTGATTGCGGAATTGAGCTAATTTCTTTTCGGTAAGAGAACCTGTATCAGTATCATTAATAAGTATTCTTCCGCTATCTGGCTTTAATAAAGTTCCTGTTATCTGTAATAATGTCGTTTTTCC
>JAQVEY010000349.1 GCA_028697515.1 Bacteroidales bacterium
AATCAGGATACAGATTTACAAAGCTCAATGGCATTGTAGAACTTAATGCATAATACTCTACTGTTGTTCCTACGATCTGTGCCGGTATAATACCTGAATAAGTTAAAGATTCACCTGTAGTTTCAACAATTAAAGAACTAAGCCATGCATCTGTAGTATAACGAATATAAACAGCTTCTTGCGTTTACACTGCTTCATTAAGAGTAATGCTTACAGTAACATCTCCAATACCTGCTGTCTCGCTATCATCACTGATCGAAATAATTTGCACCGGAGCAGCATCTGTTTCCATTATTACAAATTTACGATTCCACCAAGTTTCATCTCCTTCAAGTCTAAAGGTATAAAACTTTCCGGCAGAAAAAGTCTTAACAAAATCTGCAGGAGTATCCCCCGAATTACTTCCCCTCATTTGACCTTCGGAGGTGTTAACAATTGGGTTATATGATTCTGTTGCATATCCCCATTGCAGAGTCCAATCAGCATCCTGATCAACTTTAAATCCTGCGTCCACAACTTCATCAACAATTTCTATAGTTGTTGCATAATATCCATAATACAACTCCATTAGATTGTCTGTGCTCCAAGTATTAAAATCACCTCGTAGATACTGAGCATTTATTGTTGCAACAAGCAACAAGCTCGAAATCATAAATAAAATGCTTTTTTTCATAATTCATTATTTTACGCAAAATACAATAATACTCAAAATTATAATACAAAACAAAGTTGAAATATGTAAATAAAACAGGAATATAAACTCTACTTTTGTGCAACTAGGCTAATGCCTTCTGAATAGGACAATGCCGTATTTCCACAAAAAGCAACAGGGAAAGCATCTTCAAAATCTTCTCGGGCAAGATTTAAGTAGTATGAGGTTTGAGCTTTATTATCATGCTGATAAATATAGTATCTATAATAGCTACCCGATTTTTTCTCAATGACATCGGTATAACCCATTAATTCTGGTGAATTAATATCTATTTGGGTAGCTGCAGATTTAATTTGTATCATAAAAATCACTGGTCCATCTAGTGAAGCTCCGTCACTTTTTTCTTCTTCTTTTTGCTTTTTCTTTTGGTCTTTTTCGAAATTCCGTTGAGCTTCTTTTTCGTTTTTCTCACGTTGACGCTCAACCACACGCCTATCTCTGTCTGTCAACTCAGTTTCATCAGTAACATTAACAGTACGGCCGATATTCATCAAACTAAAATGAACATATTTTTTAGGATTAAATTGAATATCAAACAATAAGGTTCTCAAATTTTCTGCTGCCTGTTCGATTTCATTCGCTAGTTTATCATCCTGAATCAACTGACCTAAGGAACCTTCACCATTGTTAACTTTATCCATAACAGCATTAAAACTTTCTATAGCCTTATTTGCTTCAATAATAGTTTTTGAAATATCTAAAGCAACCAAGGTGTCAGAAAATGTGGACAGATTATCAAAAATGTTTGAAAGATGCTCAGCATTATCCTTCAAAGTCAATGTCAAATATTCAACATTTGCCAGTATTCTACCTATTTTCCCAGATTCTTTTTTCAATAATGTGTCAACACTATATGCGGAACTTTCAAGATAAGCCATGGTAGCTTTAATACTAGCGAAACTCTTTTCGAGATTATCACGTGTTTCGTCATTGAAAATATAAGAAATAACTGCAATAGCCTTCGAAATTTCAACCATCAGTTCTTCCGCTTTTTGCTTTACGGGCAACATCTGGACACTTACCTGATCTTTCAAACTTTGCTCGACTTGTCCAATCAAAGTGTCTCCCGGAGAATGATAAGTAGATTTCCCTCCAAATACAAGTTCAATGCCTTTGGAACCCATCAAATCCATACTATAAATTCGGGCAATCGTTGAATCGGGCAATAAAAACTCCTTAGAAATATCTATTTTTACAAGTAGCCTGCAATTATCTTTTGGCAAGAATGTAATTTCCGAAACTTTACCAATTTGATAACCATTTACAGTAACCGGACTTGATTCATTAAGTCCTTCTATCCTATCGTAATATATATAGTAAACATTTGTTGAAGTAAAAAGAGATGTTCCTTTAAGAAACTCAAACCCCCAATAAGAAGCAAACAATATTGCTATACCTAATAAACCGTATAATATGTATCTTGTCTTTGCTTTCTTCATTTATTTTTCACTTCACTCCTCGCCTGATTTACCGGTATTCTCACACCATTCTTCAAAGCGATAATAAAACTATCAGGATAATCCTTTTTAACTTTTTTATGAAGTTCAACTATTTTACTATAGTCAGAATCTGCCCCAATAGTGTATTTATAAACTCCGTCCTGCAAATATACATCAACATTTTGATATGATTTAAAATTTTCAGGAATTAATTCCATTCTTTTTGTTGATGTTAAAACTTGTATTTTGAATAAAACAGATTTATCAGTATTATTAACTGGAACCTGATTATTATCTATAACGGTATTATTATTAATAGTTGTAGCATTATTTCCTGAGTTATTTGTCGATTGCGAATCTTCTTCTTCGAGCTTGGTTTTGTATGTAACGAATGCGTCGAATATTGCTTTAGCAAGTTCTTGTTGTCCCTTTGCAGTATTAAGATATTTTTCTTCCTCCGCATTACTAATAAAACCTAATTCAACTAAAACACTAGGCATTGTTGTTTTCCACAATACTAGAAAACCTGCCTGTTTTACGCCTCGATTAAATCTGCCAACATTATTTGTAAAATTATTTTGTAACAATTGAGCAAATGACAAACTCTGAGTAAGATTCGCGTTTTGATAAAGACTAAATACAATATGAGTTTCAGGATCGTTGGGGTCAAATCCTTCATATTGATCAAGATAATTATCCTCTTGCAGAATTACAGAATTCTCAAGTTTAGCAACCTGAAGATTAGCTCCTGTTTTATCAATACCCATAACAAATGTTTCAGAGCCGTACGGAGAGTAACTTGTCGATGCATTTACATGAACACATATGAACAAATCTGCATTATTTTTATTTGCTATTTCTGCTCTTTTGTACAATTCAACAAAACTGTCGTCAGTTCTAGTATAAATAACATTAACATCTTTATAGTGCTGTTCAATCATCTCTCCTAACAATAAAGAAATAGTTAATGTCAAATCTTTTTCCTTAGAGATTTTGCCAACAGCTCCTGGATCGGCACCACCATGTCCTGGATCAATGACAACAGTTTTAACCTTAGTACTGTTTTTTGTTTGAGAATACCCACACATATTAGTACCAAAGATAAATAACACTATTATTACAACTGTTGTAAATAAATTTTGTCTCATAAACATATCTGTTTTAAAGATTGAAACGTTTTTTTCATTAGTTTTGGACAAATTTTTTATTTTGTACAAAGATATATTTTTCATATTGCTAAAAAAA
>JAQVEY010000350.1 GCA_028697515.1 Bacteroidales bacterium
ATAAAAACGAAAGCAATGCCCGGGAACTTTATGCCAAAGCAACAAAATATTTTATCATCTGTGGGCTAATGATTTTCCTTGGGGTAATGTTTTATATTGACTTTATCAAATACTTTATTGATGTTAACTATCACGAAGGGCTTAAAGTAGTTCCGATATTGTTGCTGGCTAACCTGTTTCTTGGTATATTTTTTAACTTCTCTATTTGGTACAAACTTAACGATATGACCAAATACGGAGCCTATCTAGCAATATTTGGTGCAATACTTACAATTGTACTAAATGTGGTTCTTGTTCCAATCTATGGTTATGTTGGTTCTGCTTGGGCAACACTGATATGTTATGTTGCTATGTGTTTGCTTTCTTTTTATTGGGGTCAGAAATATTATAAAGTTCCTTACCGTATCCCAAATGCTGTATTTTACTTTATATTGGCTATGGCACTTTATTTTGCAAGCATTTATCTTCGCCCCGAATCACAAATTTGGGTTTATGTGCTCAACAGTGGTCTTTTGCTTGCCTTTGTTGCACTTGTCGCAATAAAAGAAAGACACCAATTATTTGCTAAGCCATAATTCTTTCAATATTAAATAATTATTACAAAATGGAAGACACAAAATCTAATCTGATTCTTACGAACCCCGACCAAGAACCAAATGATAAATTGTTACAAAAGATTCTATCTGAACAACTTTACCAAGCTTATATGGAACTGCAAAACACAGTTCACGAAATCGGGCTAGTTTATGAATGGCGTTTTTACAGGGATGGGAAATCATGGCTTTGCAAAATTGCGAATAAAAAAAAGACCGTTGCATGGCTTTCTATATGGGAAGGATTTATAAAAATAGGCTTCTATTTCACTGAGAAAACACGTAATGGAATAACAGATTTAAATATTGATGATGAAATAAAATCATCATTTGCAAAAGCAGTTCCTATTGGAAAATTAATCCCTTTAGTTCTTGTAATTGACAGCAATGACAAAATAAAAGATTTTAGAAAAATCGCAGAGTACAAAATGATTCAGAAATAGTATCTGATATAATTCTATTTTCTATTAATCTATCTGTATAATATTTTTATTCGCTTTTTGAATGTTTGACGCACCTATAATTAATAAAAATTTCCCTAATTACTATAAAATTACTAATATTGTAAGTTTTTACTAAGATGTAATTATTGTAATAGATGAAAATAAAAATAGTTAATAAATCAAAACATCAATTACCTGAATATAGTACGAAATATTCTGCAGGAATGGATATTCGTGCTAATCTTAGTGAACCTATAATATTAAAGCCACTTGAACGCAAACTTGTTCCAACAGGACTATCTATCGAATTACCGGTAGGTTATGAAGCTCAGATACGTCAAAGAAGCGGTTTGACCGTCAACCATGGTATGACAGTTATAACTCCAGGAACTATTGATGCTGACTATCGTGGCGAAATTAGTGTTGTATTAATGAATATCTCTGATAAGGATTTTACTGTTCAAGATGGTGAAAGAATATGTCAGATGGTAATTGCAAAACACGAACATGCCGAGTGGGAATCTGTTGAAATTCTCAACAATTCAGAAAGGGGTGCTGGAGGGTTCGGACATACTGGAATAAAATAATTATGTATAATATAATAAGTTTCTAAACCTTTAAATTAAACACTATGAATTTTTTTGAAACAAATAGTTTTTTCATTGACGAAAAAGTAAAATTATTGCAATTTGAAAATGAGTACAAAGTTTATAACGATAATGCGGAATATATAGGGTCTATAAAACAAAAACTGTCTGGTGGAGACAAGTTTTTAAGACTCGTATTAAATAAATCAATGCTCCCTTTTCATTTAGAAATCCGAAACGCTCAAGACCAATTGGAAGCAAGCATTTCGAGAGGTTGGACATTTTTCTTATCAAAAATAGTAATTGCTGACAGTCAATCTTTTCCTGTAGGTCGTGTTGAACAAAAATTCACACTAATGAAACCACAGTTCAAAATTTTTGACAATAATAGCAATCAAATTGGAGGTATTTCGGGCGATTGGAGAGCTTGGAATTTTGTGATTACAGATGCTTCGGGTCAGCAAATTGGTACAATATCAAAAAAATGGGCGGGTGTAGCAAAAGAGTTGTTTACAACAGCTGATAAGTATAATGTACAATTAAATGCCGTTAATATTAGCAAAGAACAAAAAATGGCTATTTTGGCAAGTGCAATTACCATTGATATGGTTTTAAAAGAAAGTAAATAATTTGAACCAATTATATAATAGATGAATATAATTATTCCAATGGCTGGTATGGGTACCCGCATGAGACCCCATACACTTACAATACCCAAACCTCTTATAGTGCTGGCAGGGAAATCTATTGTCCAAAGGCTGGTCGAGAGTATATCAAAAGTCTGTGCCGAACCAATTGATGAAATTGGTTTTGTAATTGGCAATTTTGGCGAAAAAGTAGAAAAAAGCCTTGTGCAAATTGCAGAAAACGTTGGAGCAAATGCAAAAATATATTACCAAAATCAAGCTTTAGGTACCGCCCATGCTGTGTGGTGTGCATCAGAATCTCTTTCTGGAAAAACTGTTGTTGCTTTCGCTGATACTTTATTTTTTGCAGATTTTAAAATTAATGAAAACACCGATAGTATAATTTGGGTGCAGAAAGTAAAAAACCCACAATCTTATGGGGTTGTAACTACTGACAAATCGGGGCACATCTCTGGTTTTGTTGAAAAACCAGCTGAGTTTGTCTCAGACCTTGCAATTATAGGAATCTACTATTTTAAGGACGGAGAGAAGCTTAAAAAGGAGCTTAATTACATTATTGATAACAAAATAATGAAAAGCGGCGAATATCAGCTTACCACTGCTTTAGAAAATTTACGCAATAATGGTCTCAAATTTCTCCCCGGCGAGGTTGAAGAATGGCTTGATTGTGGAAACAAAGAAATTACTGTTAATACACATCAAAGAATATTGGCTAAAATGCCTGATGCAACATACATGTCAGAATCGTCTGAAATAAAAGATTCTACAATAATTCAACCTTGTTTTATTGGAACTGGTGTTAAAATCTTCGGCTCTGTTATTGGTCCTTATGTTTCGGTAGGCGAAAATTCTGTAATTTCAAACAGTATTATTAAGAATACTATTATTCAGAATCATTCGGAAATTGATAATATTTGTGCCCACAATTCAATTATTGGCAGTAATACCAAAATTTCCGGAAAATATTTTGACCTAAGTGTAGGCGATTATAATGTTATTGAACTTAAATGATAAAACCGTTAACCCAAATATTTAAATTTATTATTCTATCATTATTAGGCTTGTCTATCCCATCTTGTTCTATTAGTAAAAAACAGACAAAACCTGAAAATGATAA
>JAQVEY010000351.1 GCA_028697515.1 Bacteroidales bacterium
GCTTTAAATATCACAGATGACGAAATTAGAACCTCATGCGAACTAATAATAAATGCTTTAAACAAAATTTAATTTAGTTTTACAAAATATTTGTAGTTTTATCCGTTTAATAAGTGTGAATAAATTGTTTATGTCGATAGTAAAAAAAATATGTTTGTTTGTGCTTCTAGCTTTTTTAGGTGTGGCTGTATCTGCTAAGGACAACCCTGATTTGCCTGAGATTGATTCGATAAACTATTATTTTACTTTGATAAAAGAATCTAAGTCGGATTATGAAAAGCAAGAGTTAAACAATTATTTAATTTCGTATTTAAGAGAGTTCTTATTAACGGCCTCATCCTTTAATGCAGATTATAACGATGTTAAAAACCTTTCAGTTTTAAAGTCAGATGATGGAAAGTTAAGAGTTTATACTTGGAATCTTAATTTCCAAGATGGTAGTTTTAAATATTTCGGTTTTCTACAATATAAAGATAACAAAGGAATATCATTAAATTTTCTTGAGGATAAAAAATACAAGACAGATGTGAGTATCCGTTTGTATCAAACTTGCAATGAATGGTACGGAGCGTTATATTATGAGATTATTACAAAAAAATGGAATTCGTATACCTACTATACTCTGATTGGCTGGGATGGGGCAGATTTTTTGATAAACAGAAAAATTGTCGAGGTATTATATTTTGACCGTAGAAATACTCCAGTTTTCGGAAAAAAAATATTTAAACTTAATAGAACTAATACAGGAAGGCTTGTATTTGAATATGCTGACAGGGCAACAATGATATTGAGATTTAACAAGCAGAAGGATATGATTGTAATGGATCATCTTGCACCTTCAGAATCCAAATATTTAAATATGTTTCAGTTTTATGGCCCCGATTTTTCTTATGACGCTTTTATTTATAGAGGAGGGAAATGGATATTGCAACAGGATATTAATCCAGACGAAGCAATAAATTTTAAAAGAAATTCAAAAGTAAATTCTTTAAAACGTCGAGGTGTGTCAAGGAGTTTTTAACCTAATGATTTAATAGATATGAAATCTACAAAACACATAAATTTCTATTGTGTAGACAATGATGTCGTTGATCTTGACTTCTTTCGTGAAAACTTTAAACCAAAATTGAATTACACACTTTATACCTTTAACTCTGTACAAATGTTTCTAAACAAGTTAAAGACCGATGTAAAAGAAAATAGTTTCAAAGTTGTAATTATTGATAATATTGTTACCAGCAGGGGAATGAATACTAAAACAGCATTAGAGTTGATCCCTTCAATTAAAAGTACAGATAAGGAAACAGAAGTAATAATATTTGCAGATAGCGAAAATATTGAACTTAAAGCAACCAGCAGTAATGTTAAACCTGCAGCTTTTATAAAAAAAGATTCACAATATTTTGTTAGACTTTATCCATTAATTTCTAGACTTATCAGTGAATACGAGCTTAAAAGGAAACGTAAGTCTGGAAAAAGAGCCGTTATTGTTTTTCTAATTGTTCTTGTCCTCGCTTTATTGCTTTTTATTTTTGGGGTTTTATTTTACAGATAATATTTATTGTACTTTTCTGTACTAAGGTCTCGTAATGTCAATTTATCTGTCTTTTTGTCATATAATTGCGGGTGGCATATACTTTGAACAATTTAGACGATTTTTAACTAAAACAGATAGATTATGAAACAGAAGACCGGAAGCATTGGTGTAACAACCGAAAATATTTTCCCAATTATTAAAAAATTTCTCTATTCAGATCACGAAATATTCCTAAGAGAACTTGTTTCTAATGCTGTTGACGCAAGTCAAAAGCTTAAGACATTAGCAATTTCAGGAGATTTTAAAGCTGATACAGATAATCTCAAAGTCAGAGTGATTGTTGACAAAGATTCAAAAACAATTACTGTTAGAGATAATGGTATTGGAATGACAGCAGAAGAGGTTGAGAAATATATAAATCAAATTGCTTTTTCGAGTGCAGGTGATTTTTTGGATAAGTATAAAAACATGGAAAATGCTATTATTGGGCATTTTGGTTTGGGCTTTTATTCATCATTTATGGTTTCGAATAAAGTTGAAATAATTACAAAATCTTACAAAGAGGGATCTAAAGCTGTAAAGTGGGAGTGCAAAGGAGATCCTGAATATTCTTTAGTTGAGGTTGAAAAAGAAGATATCGGAACAGATGTAATTTTGCACATTGATGAAGAATCTGCTGAATTTCTTGAAAAAAATCGTGTGCAGGAGTTATTAAATAAGTATTGTAAATTTTTACCTGTAGAAATTGTTTTTGGTAAAAAGACCAGTTGGAAGGATGGAAAAGAAACAGAAACAGAAGAAGACAATGTAATTAATAATACAAAACCAGTTTGGAAACAAAAACCTGCCGAACTTAAGGATGAAGATTATAAGAACTTTTACAGAGAGTTGTATCCTTTGAATTTTGATGAACCATTATTTAATATTCATTTAAATGTAGATTATCCTTTTAATTTAACTGGCGTATTGTATTTTCCTAAGTTAAAGTCTAATCTCGAAATAAATAGAAATAAAATACAACTTTATTGCAATCAGGTTTTTGTAACTGATTCAGTAGAGGGAATTGTACCAGAATTTTTAACTTTATTACATGGAGTACTCGATTCACCTGATATTCCATTAAACGTCTCCAGAAGTTATCTGCAAAGTGACTCAAATGTTAAAAAGATTTCTGGGCATATTACTAAAAAAGTTGCTGACAGATTGTCCGAAATTTTTAAGGATAATAGAGAAGATTTTCAGAAAAAGTGGGATGACCTAAGATTATTTATTGAATATGGTATGATTTCGGACGAGAAATTTTATGAAAGAGCCGAAAAGTTTGCTTTGTTTAAAAATACAGACTTAGAATATTTTACTTTTGAGGAATACCATAAGAAGATCGAAGAAAGTCAAAAAGACAAGGATAAGCAAATAATTTATTTGTATGCAACAAATATCGAAGATCATTATTCATACATTAAAGCAGCTAAGGGAAAAGGCTATGATGTTTTATTACTAGATGGACAGTTAGATATGCATTTTATTAATACCCTTGAAAGTAAATTTAAAGACTCGCGTTTTGTGCGTGTAGATTCTGATATTATTGACAAGCTTATTAAAAAAGATGAGAAAACTGAATCTGTATTAAATGATAAAGAGCAGGAAAATGTTAGATTGGCTTTTCAAGCTGTAATTCCTGAACAAAAGTCATTTTGGGTTACATGTGACAGTATGACCGAAAGTGATATGCCTGTGATAATAACCAGAGATGAATATATGAGACGTATGAAAGATATGTCTGCACTTAGTGGTGGTACAGGTTTCTACAAAGACCTTCCAGATGATTATAAAGTTATTATTAAT
>JAQVEY010000352.1 GCA_028697515.1 Bacteroidales bacterium
CAGCTACACACATTCCTAAAGATGCATTTGCAGTAGTGGTAGTAGATGGTTCAGAATTTATGAAATTCTCTGATCCTGAATTTATTCAGAGCTATCCCGAATTTAAGGAAGCAATGAAAGAAATCGAAAAAGAAAGTAAAAAAGTTGCTGAACTTGCCGAAAAAGTGCTGAAAGATCCTGATGCAACAGGTATTCTTCTATCAGAGAAATCTTATGCTTTTGCTGTTCTTGATAAAGATAATGTAATAATAGGCGTAATTATTCCTATTGATAAAAAGAAACTCGAGGAAAACATTGATATGATTGCAGGTGAGTTTAAGGTTCCGGTTTCTGCTTTTATGAAAGAAAAAAATGATATAAAATATATGGAACCAGAATCAGGTATGATTTTCGGTTGGAATAAAGATGTCTTGATGCTAGTTGTTAACGAAGCTTCTGACGATAACTTTGCATTACTTGAAAAATACATGAATCTAGATAGTAAAGAGTCTATCATGTCGGACAAAGATTTTAAGAAATTCCACGGCAATTGTAAAGCATTTAATGTATGGATTTCTTCAAATGTTATTGATAAGCTAGACATTGAAAAGGAAACAATAAAGAAATTTGAAAAGTTAACAGGAATACAACTTGCAGGTAATTATGGACATATGCACCTTGATATTCAGAAAGATGAAATTACATATATTTCAACTCTTAAATTTAATGAATCTATCCAAAATCTAGATAAGAAAAAGCTTTTGGATAATGCCGAAGAAATAGCCGAATTGTTCGAACCAATATTGGATGCAATGGATATATTCGGTGACAGACACTATAATGATGATGATGAATTTGACACTTGGGGAGAAGACGAAGAATATCCCGAAATGACAGATGAAGAGTGGGAAGCATTATTGAAAGAATATGAAGCATTATCAGAAATAGAATAATATGGAAATTAAATTTTCCGAAGTTATCCCTGCTCCTATTCCAGAAAAAGACATTTTACAGTCAGAGATATGGAGCAGGGATTTGACTTTTAATGATGGGAAAAAATATTTGATTTATGCCGATTCTGGAAAAGGAAAAACGACATTTATCAATATTATTTTTGGACTAAGAAAAGATTATTCCGGCACAGTACTCATTAATGGACAAGACATAAGAAATTTTAATTTGAATAATCTTTCCGAATTACATAAAAATGCCTTAAGTATTGTTCCACAAGGGCTATTCCTTTTTCCAGAATTAACAATGATTGAAAATATAATTATAAAAAACAGATTGCAAAATCATTTTTCTGCATCTCGCATCAATGAAATGATAGAAACACTAGGTTTAAAAGGATTCGAAAACCGTAAAGCGGGAAAAATGTCTTTTGGACAAAGACAAAGAGTTGCTATAATAAGAGCTCTTTGTCAAAATTTTGATTTTATTTTACTTGATGAAGCTTTCAGTCATCTCGATAATAAAAACACAAAAATTGCATGGGAACTTATTAACGAAGAGGCTGATAAACAAAATGCAGGTATTATTCTTACGTCTCTGCATGAGGATTTTGAAAATGAATTAATCAAACTACGAGTATAAATGATCTGGAAAGTACTTAAAAATAACATTAAAGCGAGTCAGCTTGCAGGAACTTTTCTGGGTATAATGCTTGGCTTGACAATACTTATGGGTGCACTTTCTTTTTATCTGGATGTAAAACCTATTTTTGATGATAAAGAGAGTTTTTGGAAAGATGAATATATTATTATTAACAAGAAAATTGAGCTTACCGATACCTACCAACAAATAAATGATGCAAATACAGAAAAGCCTTTATTTACTGTTGAAGAAATAAATGATTTAAAAAAACAGCCTTTTGTTAAAGATGTAGCAGAATTCTCAAATTGCTCATTTATGATAAGCGCTTCTACAAACAATGAAGGACCTCTAGCAGGTTTCTATACAGACTTATTTTTTGAAGCTGTTCCTGACGAATATGTGGATGTAAATTACGAAAACTGGAAATGGGAAGAAAATGATGAATTTGTTCCGGCCATACTACCAAAAACTTATCTGAATTTATATAATTTCGGATTTGCTCAAAGTCAAAATCTACCACAGGTATCGGAAGAGGGAGCTGGACTTGTTAAATTTAACATTTTTATTCAAGGTAATGGAAAAAAACAGAAATTCGAAACACGAATTATTGGATTCTCTGAAAGAATTAATACTATACTGGTTCCAAAATCATTTATTGATTGGGGAAATGAAAATTACGGCGAAGACCCAGCTCCTCGTCCGGGAAGAATAATTATTATAGCTAAAGACCCATCCAGTCCAGAGCTGTTTAAATATATTCAAGATCACGATTATGACCTTAATAAAAGTGAACTAAGTAATAGCAAAGCATTGGCATTTCTAAAAATAATAATTTCAGTAGTCTTGGTAATAGGGCTTATAATTATTACACTGGCTTTTTCTCTTATGATTATTTCAATTCAATTACTATTACATCGTAATAATGAAAACATCACTAAGCTAAGTATGCTCGGTTATTCTCTTAAAGAAATTTCGAGACCATATCAAATTCTAGTTATAATTTTATTTGCAGTAACGTTTTTAACCTCTATAATTCCACTCTCAATATTTAGAAATTTTTATTCTTCCAATCTTATCCTGCTGGGTTATGAAAATTTCAATAAAATATTACTTAGTGTGATGTCTCCCGGATTTGGGTTTACAATAATTATTGTTTTGTTATTGATTTTGATGATTAGAAACAGTATTCGTCGAATAATTTCAAAAAATTAAATATATCAATTCATTGTCGTCCGAAATAAATTCTACAGAAAAGTCTAAATACATTGTCCACAAACAGAAATAGAGAAAAGTAAATAAATGGGGCTTGTTAAAAATAAGCATTTATATAAGCCACAGATTCACAGATTTTCTGATTATTTTAATTAATTGCCACTGCTAATAATTAAAACAGATTATCCACAGAAAGATTTTTATCTTCGATAAAAATTGCTTTTTCTGAGTTAATTGCCTTTTGTAATCAAGTAAGGGGACTATAATTCTATTTATAGTTGTGTCAAAATGATTTTTGAGCTTCTAGGAAATAACTTACACTATGTGAATAGTCAAACAAATATATTTTAAGAGTTTAATCTGTGAATCTGTGGCATAATAATTTTTATCGGACAATAGTGATATCAATTATGATATTAATTTGTATATACTGAATACTTTTGTATATTTACCATCGTATTTTAAGCATTTTCTATGATTAAAAAGTATTGCATTTTAATAGCAGATGATGATTCCTTAAACCATCTTTATTACAGGGAAATCTTGAATAGTCAGATTTATAATATTATTTATGTTGAGATCGGAAGAGC
>JAQVEY010000353.1 GCA_028697515.1 Bacteroidales bacterium
TGTACATCCAACATGGCTGAGGCATGTGGAGATGTCGTTCCTATACCTACATTCTGAGCTAATATTTCCGAACTATAAATGAATGTCGCAGAAAAAAGTAAAATTGCTATAAGTTTCTTTTTCATAATCTTTTAATATTTAATTTTTATATAAATATTCACTTAACCAAAATCGTTCTAATTTTAAATTTGTTAAAAATAATACTTATTTCCTAAATTTTAATAAAAAACTTGCACAATAATATTTCATTTCGTAATTTTGCGAATCATTAAACAAACGAAATGATAAATTATAAAATAAAAATTATGGAAATAAAAATTTTAGGACCAGGTTGTCCAAAGTGCAAACAACTCGACAGACTAGTTCGGATGGTTGTGGAAGAAAATTCTATTGATGCAGAAGTTACTAAAGTAGAAGATATTGTAGAAATTATGAATGCAGGAATTATGATTACGCCAGCATTGATGATAAATGGTAAAGTTGTTCACAAAGGTTCTGTTCCATCCAAAGATGAAATAAAGAAAAAAATTGAGGAGAATAACAATGGCTGAAAAGATAAGATATAGCGAAGATGTTTTAGAGATTGCCAAAATAACAAAAGCTTTAAGTCATCCAGTTAGGGTTTACATCATAAAAAAACTAGCTGGCATGCATTCGTGTTGCTACAGTGGCGACTTAGTTGATGAAATTCCTGTTGGACGATCAACTCTGTCCCAACATCTAAAAGAATTGAAATATGCAGGACTAATTCAGGGCGAAACTGAACCACCATTTATAAAATACTGCTTAAACAGAGAAAACTGGGAAAAAGCAAGAGTACTTTTTGCAGATTTATTGGAATTGAAGAAATAGAACTATGGAACTATTACAAAATTTTGCTAACAATTCGCAGTTTCCAATTATAACAGCATTTTTACTTGGAATAATGACTGCTATTAGCCCTTGTCCATTAGCTACGAACATATCGGCTATTGGATATATTAGCAAAGACTTGGAAAATAGAAAAAAAGTCTTCTGGAACGGATTGCTATATACCCTTGGAAGAGTTATTTCCTATACAGTATTAGGTATTATCTTAATAGTAATTTTAAAACAAGGTTCTAGTGTTTTTAAAATTCAGAAGGCAATAAGTAGTTATGGTGAGTATTTTTTAGGTCCGCTTTTAATACTGATAGGAATTTTTATGCTCGATATTATTAAGTTAAAATTCTCCGCATTATCGAAATTGTCGAACAAAATGGGAGAAAAAAGCAAAGCAGGAAGTAGTTGGGGGGCATTATTGATGGGAATTGTTTTTGCTCTTGCATTCTGTCCTTATAGTGGAGTTTTGTATTTTGGAGCATTGATTCCATTGTCCGTTTCTGCCTCTGGTGGATATTTTCTACCAGTAGTATTCGCTATAGCTACAGGATTACCGGTAATAATATTTGCATGGATTCTCGCTTTTAGTTTGTCGAGTGTAGGGAAATTCTACAACAAATTAAAAAGCTTTGAGTTATGGTTTAGACGAGTTGTTGCGGTAATTTTTATCTTGGTTGGATTATATTATGTGTGGGTGTTTTACTTGTAGAAGTACTTGGAGTGCACTAAAGTGTCTAAAGTGCCTAAAGTGCCTAGAGTGTCTAGAGTGCCTAGAGTACTTAAGATGAATTGAATATACAAAGAGACAAGAGTCTTGAATATTTACGAGAATTTTAATTAAAAATGGATTACTAACAAATATAAAAAATACAAAAGCCCTAAGTACTTTAGGCACTTTGGTGCACTCCAAGTACTCTAGGCACTTAAAATTATGGAAACAAAAAAAGAAATTAAAATCCTGATTTGGATAGCAGTAGTATTTGCGGCTGCATTTTTTCTGCCGATTGAAAGTGCAAGATTTACAACAGCAATTGATGCAACTCTTGATTTAGTTAAATGGTATGCACGTGAACATGTAATTTTATGCTTATTACCTGCGTTTTTCATTGCCGGTGTTATTTCGGTATTTGTAAGTCAAGGATCTGTTCTAAAGTACTTTGGCGCTAACGCAAAAAAATGGGTTTCGTACACAGTTGCAGCTGTTTCGGGAACGATATTGGCTGTTTGTTCATGCACAATATTACCACTATTTTCAAGCATACATAAACGTGGAGCAGGCTTAGGACCAGCAGTTGCTTTTTTGTATTCGGGACCAGCGATAAACATTTTGGCTATAATACTAACTGCTAGAATTTTAGGATTTGAAATGGGCGTTGCTAGAATAATTGGAGCCGTATCTTTTAGTGTGATTATTGGAGTAGCAATGTCTATAATATACAGGAAGGAAGAAAAGATCAAAAGAGAAGAACAAATGAACATAACTCCGCCTCCGGAAAAAAGACCAATGTGGCAAACCGCCTTTCATTTCTTTGTTTTAGTTATAATTTTAGTCTTCGCAAACTGGGGTGCTCCAGGAGATGGCGATACTTCAAGTGCTTGGTATTATATATGGGCGAATAAATGGTTAATAACTGCTTTTTTCAGTGTTCTTTTATGTTTCTCACTAATATTTATTTTGAAAATAAAATGGCAGTGGGTATTATTAGTAGCAGCAGTAACCACACTTGCATCATTTCTTTCTTTTGGATTTATCGAAAATCTAAAATTAGCTCCACTTGTACCGGTAATGACAGGAATCGCTGGATTAAGCATAATTACATTATTTGATAAAAAAGATGAAGATAATAAAGAATGGGTACTTTCAACCTGGGGTTTTGCTAAACAAATAATGCCATTATTAGCAATAGGTGTAATTACTGCAGGTTTTCTTCTAGGTTCTACACATGATGGTAAAACTATTGCCGGAATAATACCAAGTGAGTGGATTTCGAATCTTGTAGGTGGAAACAGTATTTTCGCAAATCTTTTTGCCTCAGTGGTAGGAGCATTTATGTACTTTGCTACTCTAACAGAAGTTCCTATTTTACAGGGGCTTATAAACGCTGGAATGGGCAAGGGTCCTGCACTGGCTCTATTGTTAGCAGGCCCATCTTTATCTTTACCAAATATGCTGGTTATAAGAGGCGTTATGGGGACACAAAAAACTATTGTTTATGTCTCATTAGTTATTGTAATGGCAACAATTGCCGGATTGATTTATGGTGGAATATTTTAAAGTACTATCATGTTAAAACAAAAAGCAAAAAAATTAGCTTCATTTTCAGGGGATATGTATCACTTATCCCCTAGAGAAGCTTTTCAAATTTGCAGCGAGGGTGCTATTCTTATTGATGTGAGAGAGGACTACCTTATTGATTACAAGAAATTTGATGTTCCCGTTTATTTTCATATATCATTAAGTGAATTATGTAACCACATATCTGATTTTAA
>JAQVEY010000354.1 GCA_028697515.1 Bacteroidales bacterium
TTTTTTTATATAGCAACCACTTTTGTGTACTTACTTATCATGAAATTGGTTTCCCAATCCACCCTCTGTATTACCACCACCTATCTTAAAGAAATATGTTTCGAAATTATCACAAGGTGAAGGCGCTGGCGACATTAATAAGGTCCCGTCAGCATCTATTAAATAGTATGTAGGATAAGTCACAACATTGTATGAGCTGATCACTTTAGAGTTTATTTCAGTAAATAAGAACTGCCAATGTAATTCATTATCACGTATAAACTTATTTGCGGCTTCTTTGTCATCGTCGGTTAAGATTGTAATGAAAATACAAATCCCTTTATATCTTTCATATAAGTTTTTAATTAATCCGAATTCTGTTTGTGATGTATAAGTTTTAGTATTTGCAAAATGAAGATAAACATATTTGCCTCTGAAATCGTAAAGCTCTTTCATATTACCTGCAGTATCGGGAAGTTCAAACGGAGGTGCAATAGTTCCTCGTGCTAAACTTAATGAATTATCTGCAATATTTTGTGCTATTTTTTTATGAATAGGATACTTCGTTGATAAATAAACGGAGTCCAAAGTCAGTAACAATGGCAACCATGCCATATTTTTATTTGCAAAAGAATCATTCAAGCCTTTTAAAATTACCAACTCACGAAATTGAGGACCTTTTAATTCAAAATTCTGATTCAATAACTTCTTTAATCTGTTTATGCTATGTCCATAGTTAATTATTGCATAAAGTGTAGCTCCATTTTTTCCTGTCAGATATTCGTCAAAATAATCTGCATAAATATTGTTAAACAAATCCATATATGCAGGATTGTCATATAAAACAGGACTTTTTGTGAAGTATGCATACACAAGTGCTTTTTCGTATTGTTTCTGTGTGGCTATATTTTTTAATGCGGCAATTCTGTATTTTTTATATTCATTAAAGTATTGATTGTCAATATCTTTATAGTGCAATTCAATATTATTTATAAATGTGTCAACATCGGAACTCAGGCCTCCGGAATATATGTCGAGGTAATTCAGATCAAGATATCTAAAGTAATAGTAATCAAAATCTATTATTAAATAATTCAGATCTGTGTTATTCATATCCTTTATACCCAGATGAACTGCCTCTGGTTCAAAAAAAGGATTAAATATATCTTTCTCGTCTTTCTCGTCAAATTCGGGTAGCAATATTTCATATTCTCCACCTGGTTCCGCATAAAAATAAGCATGATAAACTCCAAATTCGCCAAAGACATAAGTGATTTCTTCTATTTCAAATTTAGTGTCGAAATTGCCTTCGGAATCAATATCTATGGCAAACAACTGCTCCTTTAAAAAAGTTATCCGGTCAGAATATTTGTAAAACACAAGTTTGTTTCCCGAATAAGTTTTTGCATTTCCATAAATTCTGACTTGTGTGGCCTGAGAATATAATGCAGTAAAAATAAACGCTATTATTAAAATCTTTTTAATCATCACCTGTTTTCTGTTGCAAATTTATTTCTTTTTGCCAATACTACAATAACAGAAACTGAATGTTATTTATTTTGTATTAAATAATTAAATTTTTGTGATTTACTTATGATTACTACCATTAAAGATAATTGTAATTATTAAAATAAAGTTTCGTTGGTCAATATAACTTTCTAAATCACTTTTTCCCAGCGATTAAATAATCGACTGAAAATTTCCCGCTACCAGAAAATATAAAACCGATGAAGATTAAAAGATAGATGAGAGCCAGTTCTTTTGATGCAAATGGATCTTTGCCGTGAACAATAAATGCTGCAACGAACATTGAAAAGCTAAGTGGGATTGCCGAAAATCTGGTTCCAAAACCAACAATTATAAATATGGAACAGAAAAACTCTGCAAAAACAATCATTATAAACGATAGCTGAGAACCCAATCCAATTGGATCGGGAAACAGTATCTCTTGACCAGAAAACAGCATTTGGAATTTGGGAAAACCATGAGTTAACATAAATGCTCCAGCTAATACTCGTAATAGTAATAGCCAAATACTTTGCAGATTATTGTTGTATTCTGTTGTAAATATTTTTCTAATGTTCATAATAGCATTTTTTAGTGTTGACTTGTTTAAAAACAATTTTTACCTATAAATTGTTTGTTGATTTTTATATTTCCTATAATTGGGAATTCAGTTGTAAAAATTTAAACATTATTGATAATTGCTATTTCTTCTGAAAAATCAAGTTCGGGATAACTTGAGCACAGCTCACTTATTTGAATAAGCATTTTGGAGCAAAACTTTTTATATTCTTCAGTTGTATTATCAAAGACTTTATGCTGTGTGGCTTTGAGTATTTTTTCAATTCTTTGATTTATCTTAATTGTTTCCGGACTGAAAAATACTTCGGAAAATTTTTCCCAAATATAATTAATCCCAAGTTCTGACGGATGCAGCATATCATTTGCATAAAAACGATAATCTCTTAATTCATCCATAACAATTTCGTAGGCAGGAAAATAAAACGCATTACTATTCTCAGATAATAGAGATTTTATAGCAATAAACAATGATGATTTGCTGAACTGATTTTCTGTTGCCCCATTTTTAAAATGTCTAATCGGACTAACAGTAAATACAATTTTTAATTTAGGATTGAATCTATTTATATCAGATATTAGTTTATTCCAAACACTTACTGTTTCGTCAGGCATAACAAATCTTTGTTTGAATGTCGAAGCCGGCAATTTGTGACAATTTGCAACGATGTTTCCTGTTTTTGAATTTTCATAGATTATTGCTGTACCAAATGTAACAAACAAGTATTCAGAGTTTGTAAGCTCATCTTTCAATAATTTTTTGGAGTTATTCATCAACTTCAAAGCATCTTTTTTCGTCTTAGCAGAGAATTCACTATGAAAGTTAAAATGATTCCACCTTCCGTTTGCAAAAAACAAATCGGATTCTTCGATTTCTCTCTCGGATAAAGCAGAATGCAGAGAATCAGCTAATGATAAAGGGTTGTAATGAATGCCAGTTGGATTTACCAAAGTTCTGATCTTAATTTCTTTTATTTTTTGTCCAATATTTCCAGCAAAGCACGAACCTGTAAAAATACAATTATCTGAATGGCTTATTCTAAAAGGCATTTGCGGACATACTACAGGAGTTCTAAAATTCATAACAGTTAAAAACAGTTAATTAAACTGTAAAGATAAAAAAATTGTATAATGTCTGTTTTCCTATATAGCTTAAAAACTAAATGAGTGATAATCAGATATATCAATCAGAAAACTTTATAAGTTTTACTATATTTTGCTTTTGATTGTAATAGTTAATTTTCAAATAGTAAACCCCATCTGCAAAGTCGCTAATATCAACAGCATT
>JAQVEY010000355.1 GCA_028697515.1 Bacteroidales bacterium
GTTTTCGGTTTTATCTTGATTGTAATCTTGGTCGTCTTCTTCAAAATCTACATTTTCGTTAAGTTGATAGAAATCGTGCTGCTTTTTTTTCTTCAGAAAATTGATAGCCTGATTAACCATAATTCTTTTCATCCAAGCTTTAAAAGAACCTGTTTCGACATAATTTCGGATATTATCAAGAATTTTTATAAACCCTTCCTGCAGCAAATCATCAGCATCTGCTTCATTTCTGACATACCTCAAACAAACACCCCTCAGCATTGGTGCATATTTATCAAACAAAGCCATCTGGTATTTATGCTTGTTATTGCAGCATCCTTTTATTATGTCATTATCGTTTTTCATATCGTTAACAAGATAACAATAAATTTAAATAAGGTTGCATTGGATTATGAAATTATGTTATTTGTAATCAGTAATCGGTACTTCGACACCCACTGGCTGTCGCTCAGGGCTGCTCAGTAGCCGAATCGGGAATCGGTAATCGGTACTTCGACACCCACTGGCTGTCGCTCAGGGCTGCTCAGTAGCCGAATCGGTAATCGGTATGTTAGGCTATTTTATTCCTTTTTCTGCTTTTTTTTCAGGCATTTTAATTTTGTTGATATCATCAATCCATTTGCGTTTTTCCTTATCGAATCTTTCCATATTTGCTGAATCAACAGGTTCGGCAGGAGGGGGCTCAAAAGATAGGGGGTCAATTTTAACACCGTTTTCGTGAACTTCGTAATGTAGATGAGGACCGGTTGACCAGCCTGTGCTTCCAACATATCCGATAATATCGCCCTGATTTACACGATCTCCTACATTATAGGTGCCAAAGCTTGAAAAGTGCATATAAACGGTTTTATAAATGCTATTGTGTTTTATTGCGACATAATTTCCAGCACCTTCCTGATAGGTACGCGTAACAATTGTACCATCCGAAGCTGCATAAACAGGGGTTCCCATTGGAGCCGAAAAGTCAACAGCGAGATGAGGTCCAACCTTGTGAAAAATCGGGTGCATCCTTGCATTAGTATAGCGTGAACTTATATGTGTGTATTCCAAAGGAGCAAGTAAAAAAGTCTTTCGCATACTGTTACCGAGAGTATCATAGAAACAGGTTATAGAATCTTGAGTGAAAGGAATAGCCCAAAGTTCTTTTCCGCCATGAAAAAAGACTCCCCCCTCAATTTCTCCAAGTCCAATTCTTTTATCTTCGATATAATATTCATTGTAAATAACTTTAAACCAATCACCTGGTTGTAGTGAATAAAAATCAACCGTCCAGGCAAATGTTTGTGACAAGGCTAAGGCAAGTTCCCAACTATATCCGTTATCTATCATAGTTTGCCACAGGGAATATTCAATTACACCAGCTGCTTTGTGAGTGATAGTGTCTATAGGTTTTCTTAATTTTTCAATTAAAATAGTATCTTGATTGCGGAAGTCGTATTTAGTATATCTAACACTTGAATTTTCGTAAACAAATATTTTTGCTTGAGGAACTCCATCAATTGTGGTATCAGAAAAAACAGTGTAAAGATTTCCAACATTTATCAATGTGGTATTAAAAGAATCTGTTGACATTTTACCAATTTTATCTATTTGCTGGGATGTAATTCCATATTTGTTAAGTATTGTTCCAAGATAATCCCCACTCCGTACGGTATCAGTGTATAAAGTCCAGCCCTCAAGAGGAATTCCGTATTTTTCGGGGATTATTTCTTCTTTCTTAGGGGTTTCAGGCATATCGGTTTTTTTCTCTTTCAAAAGGAAAAATAAGGTGATAACTATTGCTAATACTACAATAACTATCAGTAGAAATGTGTATTTTCTTTTCATTAGCCGTATAATATTTGGCTAAAGTAAAAAAATCTTTGTAAATAATAAAATATTATGAGTTTTATGCATCAGCGAATTGTAGAATAGGTTTTGGCGTGTATTATTGCTGACATCGAGCTTGTGCGAGATGGCAAAAATCATGACAAAACCGCAGCTAAAGAATAATTCGGTAACATCAAATTCATTTTAAACAAATTTTAAGCATTTAATTTTCCTAGAATTCATGATTTCTAAAACATCTGTTTATTTTTGCTTATAATGTAATATTTGTCGGATAATGAAAAGGCGTTTTTTAATAGCAACAATAATTTTAGTATTTGCAATAAATGTATATGCTCAGGTTGAAAGTATTCCGGCATACAGAACAAGCGAAAAAATTATAGTTGATGGAACACTTAACGAAGAATCATGGGGGAAAGCTGATATTGCATCTGATTTTACGGGTTATTATCCGATTTTTGGTAATAAGCCTGCACAAAAAACCGAAGTTAAGGTAATTTATAACGACCATTCCATATATTTTTCTGCTATAATGTACGATTTAAAACCTGATAGTATCTATACTGAGTTCACTGTAAGAGATAAGGATAATGGTAATGTTGATTATTTTGGTTTAAGTCTTAATCCCAATAATGACGGGCAAAATACCTATGAATTTATTGTTAGTGCAGCAAATGTACAGACAGATATACGAGTTTCGGGGGACAATAAAGACTATTTGTGGGACGCGGTATGGTACTCTGCCGTAAGCGTAACAGATATTGGTTGGCTTGTGGAAATTGAAATTCCATATTCTGCAATAAGGTTTCCTAACATAAAACAGCAAAGCTGGGCGGTTAATTTTTCCCGTACAGTAAGACGTAGCAGAGAGGTATCTAGCTGGATTCCTGTTGATCAGACTAAAGGTTCCGAGGCTTCACAAATGGGTAGTATCATTGGGTTAAAAGATATAAACGCACCAATGAGACTTGCCTTAATGCCATATGCTTCGGGATATCTTAACTTATATGATAAAGATTTGGGCTACTCGTTCAGCGGAGGTCTTGATTTAAAATTGGGCTTGAGTGAAACTTATACCTTGGACATGACTTTAATTCCCGATTTTGGTCAGACAAAAACAGACGATTTGGTGCTTAATCTTACACCTCACGAAACATATTATTCCGAAAATCGCCCGTTTTTTACTGAAGGAACAGAGTTATTCGATAAATGCGGATTATTTTATTCAAGAAGAATTGGAAAGACTCCCGAAAAATATGACCAGATTGTTAACGGTAGTGGAGAAGATTCTTATGAAATAATAAAAAATCCTAACTCAGCACGACTAATAAATTCGTTCAAAATTAGTGGGCGAGGAGAAAAAAATCTTGCTGTTGGAATTTTTAATGCTGTTACAGCAAATACTTATGCAAAATTGGATTATTTTGGAAATTCTTCAGCTAACATTCTGACCGAACCTGCCGCAAATTATAATATTTTTGTATTGGACCAGATAATAGGCAAAAATTC
>JAQVEY010000356.1 GCA_028697515.1 Bacteroidales bacterium
ATAAAGGAGATTTTGAGGATAAAAATGAAGAGAAACCATCCGTTAAACCAATAATTAAAAAATCTGATATAAATAATACTGGAATAAGTAAACCTGATGTCAAAAGACCTTATGCAAGAAAACCTGAAGTAAAGAAATTTGAAATAAAGAAGTCTGGAACAAGTAATCATGAGATTAAAAAGCCGAGTATGGAAGAAGCTAGTAATTTTAAGATTATCAAAGTTAAAAAGAAAAGACCTCGAATTTCTGGTAAATAATACAATGTCTCCAACGCGAGTAACTCGCGCTGGAGATATTGCGGAGGCAAAGGATTAAATAATGAGATTAGGTAATTATTAAAGTATTATTGCAAAAAGATATTTGAAATTTTGTAATCAGTAATCGGTAGTCGGTCCCGCTCATTGAGACACTGCTATCTGTTCTAATAATTTTGCAGAATCTCAAACTTATCACAATTTACAGATCACAGATTACAGATTACAATTTACAGATTACTGATTACTGATTACAGATTACTGATTACAATTTACAGATTACAGAATAATACAAGAGACCTAAATAATTAAGAGAAATGAATAAAATAATTGTTTTTTTATCAATTACACTAACGCTATTAGCAACAGTTTGCAATGCACAAAACAAACCTGAACTTGTTTTGCCTGCAGGACACACATCAGGAATTCTAATTGCAAATTTTAGTCCTGATGGAAAATATATTGTGACAGGAGCTGCTGATAATACGGCTAAAATCTGGGAAAGAGAAAGTGGAAAACTGCTTCACACATTGACTGGACACCAAGCTTGGGTTAACAATGCAGAATATAGCCGAGACGGAAAGACTATTCTTACAGTTTCGACGGATAGCACTGCAAAGTTATGGAATGCAGAGACAGGTCAACTGATTCGCACAATTACTGAAAAAGATACCAAAGTGCTTTTTGCCCGATTTAATCCAGATGGAAATTCAATTTTGACAGTTGCAACTTCAAACGATGTTCAAATTTGGGATGCAGAAACTGGAAAGCTACTAGCAACACGTAAAGAACATACCGAACGAATTGAATCTGCAGCATACAATTCTGATGGATCAAAAATAATAACAACTTCATGGGATAATACTGTTAGAGTTTGGGACAGTAAAACTGGAAAACAAGGGAAAATTCTAAAATCTAAGATTTCTAGACCTATTTCTGCAACATTTAGTCCCAACGACAAAAAAATCTTAACTGCTTCGATGGATGAAGCTGTAGGGGTATGGGATTCAAAATCTGGAAAAAGATTATTCACTTTACAAGGCAGTTCAGAATATGTAGTTTATGCTGAATTCAGTCCAGATGGAGCAAAAATCATAACTAACTCATTTGACGAAACAGCATTTATTTATGATTCCGAAACAGGCAAATTGTTATATACCTTTGATAATCATACTGGCAGATTATATACCGTTGCTTTTAGTCCTGATGGGAAAAACATACTAACTGCAGGCAGCTGGGATAAAACTGCAAAAATCCGCGATTTGCAAACTGGTGAGATTATTTTCACACTTACAGGACATGAAATGAACATTATAAATGCCGCATATAGTGCAGATGGTAAGTATATTATAACAACGAGTAATGACAATTCTGCTAAAATATGGGATGCTAAAACTGGTAATCTGCTCAACACTCTCGAAGGGAAAACCGACTTGAGTGTTATTGCAGTTTTTTGTGATGGTGGAAACTCAATAATTACACAATCGACTGACTGGAGTGTAAAAATAAGAGATACAAAAACTGGGAAAATCATCAATTGTCCGCTTCCAGAATACAATTTCATTCGTCGAATTTCCAATTGCCCGGAAGACAAGCCTCTTGCATTGATTATAGATGATAATTCGACATTTATTTATGATTTGCAAAATGGAAATAAAATTTTAACGCTTGAAGATTATGTATCATTTGCTAACTCGGCTGAGTTTTCTCCAGATGGCAATAGTTTAATTATCAAAAATTCAGATGAAAAAACAAGTATTTATAATTTAAAAACTGGCAAATCATTTTTTAATGTTGAAGGTGGTCAATATCAGATCGGAAATTATGAATTTAGCCCTGACGGTTCAATTATAATAACTTGTTATCAAGAAGATACAGCAAAACTTTGGGATTTAAAAACTGGGAAGCTACTTTTTAATTTAGAACCATCAAGTGTTTGCAATAATAAGCCGTCTTTTAGTCCTGATGGAAGATTTGTTGCAATACCAAGTTGGGATTACACAGTCAAAATTTGGGATACTCGCAGTGAAACCTCTACACTAAGCTTTAACAGTAATTCTGATTATGTAAATTGTGTGATTTTTAATCCTAGCGGAAAATCAGTACTGACAAGTTTAGGAGAAATTTGGGATATTGAAACTGGCAAGCTAATCTGTAAACTTGAGGGTCCTAATGTTGATCTTTATAAATTGAGTTTCAGTCCAGATGGCAAGAAAATAATAGCAATTGAAAGTTCAACAGTTAAGATATGGGAATCAGAAACCGGAAAGCTTATAAATAGTTTTTCAGATCACTCTGGTTTTATCTCAAATGCGGAATTCAGTTCTGATGGAAAAAACATTTTAACTTCAGCATCGGACGGAAAGTTCATTTTAAGAGATTCAGAAACAGGAAGAGTTCTCTACACAAGTCTTCAATTGATTGATGGCGACTGGATTGTTTATGATGAGTTTTATCGTTATGATGGAACCCAAAAAGCAAGAGATTATCTATATTTTGTTTGTGGAAATGAAGTTACAGAACTGGCACAGATGAAAGATGCTCTTTACGTTCCTAGTCTCGTAGAAAAAATCATGTCAGGTCAGGATATAAATTATCCAAAACTCCAAGATTTAGAAATTTGCGGCACATTGCCAATAATTGAACGACTCGAAACCAATACGGAGGAATATGCATATCGAATTACTCCACAAAAATCGGGATTTGAATATCTTGAGGTATATGTAAACGAAAAGAAAGTGTACACTTTTAAAAAGGCTGAATTGATTGAAGAAAACGGAACTTATTTATTAAAAATTAAGTACGATGACATTTCCAAACATTTTATTGGTGGAATTGAGAATACTGTAAAAGTTGTTGCAGTTGTAAAACAATCAGGTTCCGAAATCCGTTCGCGTGGTGTGAGTTTTAAATATGAGAATAGAAATACAGTTAAAGCTAATCCAAGACTTTTTATTGTTATGGTTGGGATAAATGATTATAAAGATGCTTCACTCAATCTTGAATTCCCTGCCGGAGATGCCACTGACTTGGGTAATGCAATAAGATTCAGTGCAGAAAAGCTTTTG
>JAQVEY010000357.1 GCA_028697515.1 Bacteroidales bacterium
CGTGAGCGGACAACGGTTTTCGAGACCGCCCCGATCGACCACTCCGGCATCTCTCCAGTAATTATTTTTTATTATTTCATAAAGAACGTACAACGGTTTTACTCACTTCGGTCGTGAGTCGGCTTCGCCTTGTTCGAGACCGCCCCGATCGACCACTCCGGCATCTCTCCAGTAATTATTTCATGTTATCTTTAAAGAACGTACAACATTTAAGAAAGCACAAAAATAATAAATTTATCATTGCTTAGAAGGAAATTGATTTTAATAAATATTAAACTTCTGTGATGAAGGATTACAAACTCGCTTCACTCGTTTGTGATCCCAGAGGGGAGATATTCATCCAAAACCAAATTTTGCAAAGCAAAATTTATTTTTGCTAATACCAAAATTTCATAAGAAAGCGAGCTTTTATGAAATTTTGGTATTAACAAAAATCCCCGCTATCGCGGGGATTGGTTTTGGATGCGGAGAGAGGGGGATTCGAACCCCCGGTACCAGTTACCCAGTACGTCAGTTTAGCAAACTGGTGGTTTCAGCCACTCACCCACCTCTCCAAAGGCAAATGTGAATGCAAAAATACTAAATCTAATATTATATCAAAATAAATTTCTGAAAATAGATAAAATATTTATCTCATATCTATTATTTCAGCTCCCGGATAAAGGCTAGCGCTATACTTTATTTCAGTATCGGGAATTGAAGGGTTTTCAGTAAACTTGGTGATTTCAATTAAATAGCTAACTCCATCTTTGCCAACATATCTGGCACTAAAAATCTGTTTTTTCGTTTTATCAATTTTTACAGTGATTTTGCTGTATTTTTTATTCTCAATAACTTTAGGAACTAAATCTATTTCAACCAAAGGACGATTTTTTTCAAACTTGTCGGCAATGTAGGTAACTTTAAAATTATTTTTGTAATCTTTAAGTAATGATTGTGGATTCATCATCATGTTTTGATTATCTGCATTGTCAGTAATATTCACCTCTTCTGCATCTTTTAGATATGTCCAATTGGTTTTTCCATCCGAATAAACAATTTGACCCATAATATCAAGCTTATAATATCCTGATTTGTAGGCTGCACTTCCACTGTATGTTTCTCTTTTCCCATTGTGAAGATTCTCAACAAACATTGTAAATTCAATTTTTAAACTGGAATAATTATCAGCTTTTGCAGACACCTCATCTAATAATGTTATTGCAGCAGCATTGTTTTGGGAAAAACTGGCGTATGATAAAACCAGCAGGCAAATAATTAAAAAATTCTGTTTCATTTTATATATTTTATTTATTTTGAGTTCAAACTATTCAAATACTGTTCCAAAGATAATTCGTCAGGATAAAATACCTGACGAGCTTTACTTCCTTCGTATGGCCCAACAATTCCAGCAGCTTCTAGTTGGTCAATTATTCTTCCAGCGCGGTTGTAACCTATGCTCATTTTTCGTTGAATTAGCGAAGTTGAGCCTTGTTGGTGACGTACAACAATACGTGCAGCCTCTTCAAAAAACTCATCTTTTTCATTAGGATCCAGATTCCCGGAACCACCAGTCTCAGGCATTTCTGGTTCAGGTAGTTCAAGTGCATGAGGATAGCCTTGTTGTGAACTTATATGATCCACTAAATGTTCAACTTCAGGAGTGTCTATAAATGCACATTGTAAACGTATTATTTTACCTGTTTCAGAAATAAGCATATCTCCCCTTCCAATCAGCTGATTAGCTCCGGTTGTGTCTAATATTGTCTTCGAGTCATGACCATTAGTAACTTTAAAGGCAATTCGTGTTGGGAAATTGGCTTTAATTACTCCCGTTATAACATCGGTTGAAGGTCGCTGTGTTGCTACAATAAGATGAATTCCTATAGCTCTAGCTTTGGCTGCCAGACGAGAAATTGGAGCTTCAATCTGCTTGCCTTCTTGAATTATTATATCTGCAAATTCATCTATAACTACCACTATGTAAGGCATATAATAATGTCCTTTGTTCGGATTGAGCTTACGAGATACGAATTTGGTATTATATTCAGTAATATTTCTTACTCCGGCTTGCGTTAGCAATGCATAACGGCTGTCCATCTCAATGCACAAAGAATTCATAACGGGAACAACTTTGCTTACGTCTGTAATAATTGCCGAGTCTTCTCCAGGTAGTTTAGCAAGATAATGCTTTTCAATTCTGCTGTATATCGACAACTCTACCATTTTTGGATCGACCAAAACAAATTTGAGTTGTGAAGGATGCTTTTTATATAGTAGTGATGTAATAATTGCATTAACACCTACCGACTTTCCCATTCCTGTTGCTCCCGCTACCAATAAATGCGGTGTTTTTGCTAAATTAAAAACATAAGTTTCGTTTGAGATAGTTTTTCCTAAGGCAACTGGTAACTCGAATGCAGACTCCTGAAATTTTGCAGATTTTATCACAGATCTCATCGATACAGTTTCGGGTTTTGAGTTTGGTACTTCAATTCCAATAGTTCCTTTACCCGGCATTGGTGCAATAATTCTAATTCCTAATGCAGCGAGACTTAACGCAATATCATCTTCAAGATTTTTTATCTTCGAGATTCTTACTCCCGGAGCTGGAACAATTTCATATAAAGTAACAGTAGGACCAATTGTCGCTGTAATACGAGAAATTTCAATTTTATAATCAAGCAAAGTCCTTACAATTTTATCTTTGTTGGCATTTAACTCGTCGCGAGTTACATCAGCTTTTTTAGAAGGATAGTCAGTAAGAATCTCTATTGCTGGCATCTTATAAAACTCAAGATCCTTTGTGGGGTCAAAATCCTGAAGAAAGTCTGAATTGATTTCTTCATCCGTTAAAGCCTCTTCTTCTATAACTTCATTTACAGCTAATGATAATCCGCTTTCTTCAACAAGGGGTTCTGCATCTATGTTTTCATCAATAAGAGGGGTTTCTTCATTAATCTCCTCATTTTCTTGTTTGTCCCCCAATAGTATTACTTCGCCAGTTTCATCATTTTCAGGTTCAATATTGTTATCTATGATATCCATTTCATCTGTCAGATTTTCATCAAAATCTTCTTTTTTAACTTTTGAGATTCGACTAAAAATATTTTTTAACCAAGGCAAGGAGTTTTTGAAACTGTAAACTGTAATTAAGAATGCTGTGAAAATAATTGTTGTATATGCTCCAATCTTTCCAATAATTCCATTTAGCCATTTAAAGATGAAATATCCGTGTGCTCCGCCAATCATGAAGAACTTATCTGAAAATATTGAGGCCAGTGCAATACTAGTCCAAATTGTAATTATTAGACTAATAAAAAGAAATCTCCA
>JAQVEY010000358.1 GCA_028697515.1 Bacteroidales bacterium
CGATAAGGATCCTGTAATGGCTGCAAAATAACTTAAATTGTTTTTTTTTGTTTTATTATAAAACCAAGAATTATTTTTGTCAGACATTATAATTCTTAAGCTCAAAATCTGAATGCTTTTATAAGTAAATAATACAGCAAATGCAGAAGCTACAGCCGATAAAAGGTTTATAGCCAAAGCTGTATTATGATTATTAAAGGCAAACATTGAGAACATTCTTCCCAACAACAAATAAAAAGGTGCTCCCGGAGGATGACCTGTCTGTAAACCATCTGCACAGGCTATCAACTCACCACAATCCCAAAAATTCACTGTTTTTGATAAGGTGATGATATAAATAAGCAAACTGAAAACAAAAACTCCTGCTTGGTATAATCTGTCAGTTGTTATTTTTATCTTCATTATCGTGTTTTATTGTTATAAAAATATCGCTTAAAAATCTTCTGCTAAATTAGTCATATAATTTTTACATAAAAATTAAATCACTGCTAATGATAAAATTGGATATCTTTATGGAATTTGCTTTTAAATTGTATTTAATGCACAATTTTAAAAAACTTTATTATGAAAAGACTCTTTACAATTTTAATTATTACGTTTTTTTCTACATTAGTTATTGCACAAAACTCTGATAATAAATTTGAAACTCTAATCAAGCAATGTTCTTCTATTAATTCACAAAATTTTAAATGCAATTCATATTTAAACTTAGCAAATTATATTCAGTCTCTTGAAAAAAATCAAGCAATAGAATTAATTAAAGAATATGCCAATACATATCAGTACGAAGACCAAATTATAATCTTAACCAGAATGTTATTTCAATCTAAGAATGATTCCGTATTAAGAAGACCATATTTGGGTGCTGCGTTTTTCTTCAGCGACACAGACTATAATGAATGGCCGACAGAACCAATAGAAATAATTAATAACATTCCTTTTTTAATTCTCGGCGGTTATAGCCTTGGCGGACTTTCGGAGCCATCATTAAATTACTTGGAATATTGTATTGAGAATGGGGAATGGACAGAAAATATTTATTCTGTTAAAACCGAAGAAGAATTACAAGCAGGCTTAAATGTTTTATTGAATGATAAAAAATGGAACAAAGAATTAAGCACTACCGAAAAATTGTTTTTTGAAAAACAAATAGAGAAATAATAGCTAAAGGGACATTGTGTTTTGAGTTGAACAACGAGTGCGTTCGGTTTTGGCGTGCATTTTTGCATAAGCATCGGGCAGGAGCGAGGTGGCAAAAATCATGACAAAACAGGAAATAGATAATGCTACCTTCCTCCTCAGCCTTTAATTTTGAAGTAAGACAATCGAATTACGAACAGAAGAACAATCGAAGTAAGAATCAGCAGTACAGCTACCTTAGCCTTAGCCTCCTCCTCAGCCTTGTATTGAGTGCCGGTCGGGGTGATGAACAACGAGTAAATGTGGTTTTGGCGTGCATTTTTGCATAAGCATCAGGCAGGAGCGAGGTGGCAAAAATCATGACAAAACCCCAATTTTAAAACTCTTCTAAACAATTTTTATAAATATTTAATCTGTCTTATTTGAATTAATAAAAAAATATTACTTTTGCAGTCCTAAAGTTCTTTGTCCGATGGTGTAATGGTAGCACTACAGATTCTGGTTCTGTCTGTCTGGGTTCGAGTCCTAGTCGGACAACAAATATTGACTTGTGGTGTAATGGCAACATGTAAGGCTCTGAGCCTTAAGTTCTTGGTTCGAATCCTTGCAAGTCAACAATTAAAACCGCTCTATTTTGGGGCGGTTTTTTGTGTTTTAATTCTGTTGCTTTCGAATCGAACTAACATCCCAAAATATTAGCCTTTCTCAAAAGTTTACGAAAATTTTATTGTGCTATCAGTAGCGCTAAAAATTTTATCAAAATTTTTAGCAGATCATAAATTTTATTACTAATTTTGAACTGCGATTGATAAACTTAAGTTGTAATATAAGTGAAGAATGCCAAGTTCCAATCGTTAGTTTTTCCTTCTTTTTAATAACTTAATTTATGAAACGTATGAAATCGCAAATTCTTACTCTCTTATTATTCTTAGTCGTCATTTTTAGCACCAATTATGCAGATGCTCAGATTTTAGACTTTTGTGAAGGTGTTGATGATTTTGGAAATCCTATTGGATCAAGCTCTGTATTTAATGTGGGAGCAGATGGTGGTTATCTTTTTTTTCTTGTCCGACTTCAGGAACCTCTTGGTTGTGATCATGTGAATTATTTATTATATGATGTTGACTATAATGGAAATGAAGATTATAATACCACAATTGAGCAAGTTGATATTGGTCCTAATTGGAGATTTTTTTGGAGAAAAGTGACTTTTTATAAGGCAGGAACATACAAGGTTTATGTTGAAGATTGTTATGGGTATGTTTTAACATCAAGTACTATTAAAATAAAAACTAAATAATCAAAAAGACTTTTTTCCCTGATTAAAATTTTAGTTTTGGTATTTTACAAAAAACCATTATTTTTGCAGCCTCAAAGTTCTTTGTCCGATGGTGTAATGGTAGCACTTGTGATTTTGGTTCATACAGCCAAGGTTCGAATCCTTGTCGGACAACATATTGACCAGTAGTGTAATGGCAACACATAAGGCTCTGAGCCTTAAGATCCCGGTTCGATTCCCCGCCGGTCAACTATAAAGATCGTTTTTTAAACGGTCTTTTTTTGTGGGGTTTTGGCGGGAAGTTTGCCGCAGGGTTGGCGGCGAAGTGCCGCTGCAAACTTCGTGACAAAACCCGCTAGTATTATGATTTACTAAATTAATTATAATTTATGTAGGTGACTTTAAAATTCTGATGAGCCAATTTTTTTTTAAATCACTATTTTAGCCCAATTTCATTATATGATTGGTTAAAATTTTCTTAAAGATTGTCCATAGTTCAATATTTATCCGATAATTAATTACTTTCGTATTATAAATTTTGTTGATGAGAAAATTTGCAATAATTATCCTACTAATTTGTGCTGCGTTTTTAAACTCTTTTTCACAAAATGCATGGAGTCTCGAACGTTGCATTCAGTATGCTGTTGAAAATAATATTCAAGTAAAAAACCAGGAACTGAATGTTCAAATAAATAATAATCAATTGCAACAATCAAAATTAGGCATTTTACCTGGATTAAATATGGGTGCAAGTGAAAATATTAGATTTGGACGAAGCATTGACCCTTATACTAATGAATTTGAAACTGATAACTTCTCTTCAGCAAATTTTCAGGTGTCTTCGACAGTAACTTTGTTCAGCGGCCTTAGACAGTATAATTCTGTCAAAAAAG